>SKZA01000374.1 GCA_007127595.1 Kiritimatiellia bacterium | reverse complement strand
GTCCGGCTTCATAGGGCATAAAGCCTTTTTCAGAAAGGTCTACCCAGTAAACCCTGGCCTCCTGGGTCTCCCCATAACGATTACAGCGTCCAAAGCGCTGCACCATGCTGGACCAGGGTGCCAGCTCTGTAACAAGGCAGGCTGAAGTTATATCCACTCCAGCCTCGACAACCTGTGTACTGACCAATCGGCATACGCGACCCGTTATCAAAGCCCGACGTATTTGCCATAACCTTAATCGACGGTGGACCGGACACATCCGTGCACTTAAATGAAAGTGTCCAATGTCGGCGCCCAGTGCCTCATACAGCATACGCGCATGTTTGGTCGTATTTACGATACAAAGAGATTGCTTCTGTCCCAGCATGCGATCCAGTAGGTCATCGTCGGATAGCGGCCCCATGTCGATCACCCGCACACGTCTCAATTGTTTGAACAACTCGTCCGGACTGGGAATGATCTCTCGGACTCCCTCCAATCCGATACTAAAGTTCTCCCGCTTTGTGATCGCCGGTTGCGTTGCCGTGCAAAGCACGACGGTGCAGCCATAATGACTCACCAGTTCACGCAGGGCTCGCAGACACGGTTGCAGATAGTCAACCGGTATCGTTTGGGCTTCGTCCAATATGATCACGCTCCCTGCAATACGATGAAGCTTGCGACATGCCGATGTTCTGTTTCCGTACAATGATTCATAGAACTGAACGGACGTAGTAACAATAACGGGAGCGTCCCAATTCTCCGCCGCCAATCGGGCCGCCGTGGATTCGCGCCGGGGATCAAGGTTGCTATGATGCTCCAACACCGCATCAGCGCCTAAATGATTGCGAAAGACATCCGCATTCTGCTCAATGATGCTCGTAAACGGTGCAACATAGATTACGCGTCCCAACCCATGTCTCACCGAATGGCGCATCGCAAAGGCCATCGAAGAAAGTGTCTTTCCCCCGCCTGTAGGCACGGACAAGGAAAAGAATCCGGGAGAAAGATCGGACGCCTGTTCGCACCATTCGCGGATCTGTTTTCTCAAGGAGTTTATCGGCAAATCTTCGGTCTCGCGATCAAATCGCTCCAATGATCGGATAAATCGAGCATGGAGCGTTGCAATGTTTGGATACGCCCCCCTGCCCGATTGACGACAAGGTTCCATAAATGCTTCGGTGTCCAAAAAGTCGGCGTCCACCAAAGTGGAGAATACCATTCTAACAAAGAATGCGATGACAAATGGATCGCGAGGATTACCCAATGCGCCCCTGACAGAACTTGGCAAGGTCAGATCAGTCCATTGAATTGGGGGCAGAGCATCATTATCCCAGCGAGAAATCTCCTTCTTTAGTCGATTCTCCTGACAAGCGCCGACAGCGCGCCCATCCAGAAGTCCGGAATGGTGTCCCGCTACAATATAAGCGAGTAAGTGGCCAATTATCGGCAACGCTGCCACCGCACACTGTGCCCCCGCCGTGGAGTGATCAACACGCCCGGATTCCGTTTCGGCGGACGCCTCTTCGTGAGACCGGAGATAGTCCTGAAACTTCAGGCTTGATTTGCCTATATCGTGGAGCAAACCCGACACGCGCGCCCAGTCCTCGGCGTCAAACTTGGCGGCAAATTCACCTGCAAGGTTGGCCACATTATTTAGGTGTTCGTCTAGCGGCTGCCATTGATCGGGCGGCTTGCCCGGCAGCGAGTGGGCATAATACGAATAAACACAGGCGGGCGTGTTTGGGCGGCATGTCCTTTCGTCCATATCACGAAATTACGTCATCCAGCGTGATCCATTTCAAGCACATCTTTTCCGCGAACCGAATTCCGCGTATGCCAAACGCAGGTAGTGACGCATTGTGAACGGACGTATCCCTTTCCAGAATCTCACGTTATAAAGTGCGCGAACCGTACGACGTAACAAGTCAGACGGGCTGAATTTGCTGCTTCATGATGACGGATGCACCATTGCACAGCGGAATCGACGAGCGAAGTCCTCACGGTGATCGAGTTTACGGATGCCGAAGCGCGTGAGGACGAAGTCGTACCGCACCGGATCATGCGGACAGAGGCGCTTGAACTTACGCGTAATCTCGCGTGCGGTTTTGAGGTCGGCCTGTTTGCGGCGCGTGAGCCGCATTTCGCGCGCAATGCGATGCATATGGGTGTCCAACGGAATAATCAACTGCGCGGGCGCTACACGAGTCCAACCGCCCGGATCGATCGCGTCCTTACGCACCATCCACCGCAGATAGAGGTGCAGGCGTTTGCATGCGCTCGCGCCCGAGGGATCGGGTAACAACGGATTACGGTCCAACCGGCCGCATTTCCGGATTCGCTCAACCCATTTCACAAGGGCGGGCAGAACATCCTGTTCATCGGTGTCGTCCGTCGACAGGGCCGTCTCCAGGGAACCGTGCTCGCGAACGGTCGCGCGCACCGCCCAGAGGAAATTCGTCATATCCCGTTCGTCCACCCAGCGGTGACGGAAACCGCGCAGAAGGCGCATAAGATCCCGCCGCGAGGCCGCCTCGAGAGATGCGCGCGGGCGCCCTTCGAAGATATGGATAACGGCATCGATACTTTTGAGAATCTGCCCCACCCCGCCGAAGGCGAGTCCGGCGGCGATAAGACCGACGATTTCCCGATCGCGCACGTCCGGCCACGGGTACAAGGTCTCGACAGGATCGGGACGCACATAGTCGCGGCGATTGTAACAGGCGTACAAGTGATCCAACAGGGCGCGTTGACGCAACGCCTTCATGCGGCAGTCTACTCCCACGCGGCTAACAGCGCGTCCATCTGCCCGTCCGTCCCGACCGTAATGCGCAAATGGTTCGCTGTGCGCGGCGCGGTAAAATATCGCACGAGAATATTACGCGCCCGCAACAGCTCGAACAGTTCATGTGCCGTGCCCCGCGCGGGTCGAGCCCATACAAAGTTGGCCTGGGAATCATATACCTCAACGCCCCGTGCGCGTAAGTCGCGGACGACGCGGTCACGCGTCGCAATAATGCGACGCGCGTTCTCTTGCATGTGCGGCTGGTCTGCGATCGCCGCGCGCGCAATTTCCTGTGTGAGAAGATTGACGTTGTACGCGTCCTTGATTTTGAAAAGCGCGGCGATGAGTTCCCTGTCGCCGATGGCGTAACCGAGCCGGATTCCGGCCAACGAATAGGATTTTGAGAGGGTGCGCGTGATGAGCACATTCGGCAGAGACAAGGCCAGCTCCACACAGTCCTGCGATGCAAAATCCACATACGCCTCGTCCACGACCACCACGCCCTCCGACCGCTCGGCGTAGTCCCGAATCATTTCCTTCGGCGCCAGCAGGCTGGTCGGTGCGTTCGGGTTGGTCCAGAAGAAGAGCGGTACATCATACCGATTCGGCGGGATCGGACAGGTGAAATCGGGTTCAAGCGGAATCGGCGCCACTCCGACGTCGGCGACGTCCGCCAAAACGGGATACAGCGAATAGGATGGATCAAAGTAACCGATCTTTCCGTGCCGCTCGACATAGGCCCGGATGCATAGGGCAAGGATCTCGTCCGATCCATTCCCGCAGAAGACCTGTTCCGGATCGCACCCATGAAACTGAGCGATGGATTCGCGCAATCGACGGCATACGGGATCGGGATAAAGACGCAGCATGTCGGCCGTCACCCGTTGGATCGCCTCGAACACTTTTGGTGATGGCGGGTAGGGATTTTCGTTGGTATTGAGCTTGATGACGGAAGGGTCCGACGGCTGTTCGCCGGGGATGTAAGCAGCCAGGCGCGCGACCCTTTCTCGAATGCGTGTGTTCATCGTGCCAATTTCCAGTTCTGATCGGGAAATAATCAATCCCCAGCCCCGTTTCCTTTTCCGTTGCGTTTCAGCGGCGACCGGAAGACGCCCTGCTGGAGCAGGGCGCTACGAAACCGCAAACAACCGTGGTCTGTTCCTCGTAGCTCCCTGCTCCAGCAGGGAGCATTCGGTCCCGCCAAAGAGCTGTCAGATGGGCCCGAATCGCGCCTGTGCGGACCGGACGTGTCCGTCCAAACCTTCGATACGCCCAAAGGCTTCGATGACGTGCATGGCCGCCTTCAAGTCAGCGCTGGTAAACGACACCACGCTGGTGCGCCGACGAAAGTCGTCCACCGTCAGGCCCGAGAAGAGCGCGGCCGATCCGCCCGTCGGTAACACGTGGCTGGGGCCCGCCACATAGTCGCCCGCACATTCCGGCGTCCATGGTCCCACGAAGACGGCGCCCGCACACCGTACTTTCTTCAACCATGCGCGCGGTTGATGTACGAGCAATTCAAGGTGTTCCGGTGCGAAGCGGTTGATGAGGTCCATGCCGTGTTCAAGCGTCTCCACCACGACGATCAAGGCGCCTTCACGCAGCACTTCATGCACCGCATCTTTTCGCGACAAGCTATCGGCCTGTCGGAGCAATTCCTTTTCCACCCGTTCCGCCAATCGCGAGGATGACGTAACCAACAATACTTTTTCCTGGCCGGTCCCGTGTTCGGCCTGTGACAAGAGATCGGCGGCCACATGCACCGGCGAAGCGGAGTCATCGGCCAGGATGGCGATCTCACTCGGCCCGGCCACGGAGTCGAGGGCGACCTGTCCGTATACCAAACGCTTGGCGGCGGTCACATACGGGCCGCCCGGCCCGACGATCTTCTGTACGGGTCGAATCGTTTTCGAGCCGTACGCCATCGCGCCGATGGCCTGGATGCCACCTACCCGATAGATTTCCGTCGCACCCGCCAGATCCAGGGCGAAGAGAAGGTGCGGATTCACTTTGCCTTTCTTGTCGGCGGGCGTACACGCGACAATCTCGGGCACACCCGCGACGCGAGCCAGCGTTACGGTCATCAGCGCGGTCGACGCCAAGGGCGCGGTTCCGCCGGGGATGTACGCCCCCACACGGTCATAGGGCACAAATTGCTCGCCAAGCAGGCCGCCTTTGGGACTTGAGATCGTCCAGTCGTTGCGTTGACCGGCCTTGGCAAACCGCGTAATGCGTTGATTCGCTTCCGTCGTGGCCAGTTTGAAGTCCCGGTC
>SKZA01000201.1 GCA_007127595.1 Kiritimatiellia bacterium | reverse complement strand
TGGCTTCGATATAGTATTGGACGATGGTGCCGGAGGTTTGGGGAGGGATCGTGTCCGTGGTGCGGTAGGAGCCATCCTGCAGTGCCATCGGCAGAGAGGAGTAGGCCCCATTCGTTCCGATCCGATAATAGCCGGTGACGGATTGAATTGTCGCGCCGTGCTGTGTGATGACGCTTGCAAGCAGGGTCACCTCGTCATCGGTATACGGCCGATCGGGTTCGTGCCAGCCGGTCAACAATACGTTTGGCGGCGGTTGCGGTTTCGGGACGACGATGTTGTCTACCATCAGGCGGGTGTTGTTCCCGCCCGCATGCTGGACGATGCGCATGAAGTGTGCGTCCGGGTCGCCCACAAAGAGGCTGAAGTTGGTGTAATGCGTGTTTTGCACGCCGGTCACCGTTTGCAGGGTGGTCCAGCTTTCGCCATCTTCCGACGTTTGAACCTGCATCCCGACGCCCGTGTCGTTGGGCCACGCCCGATAGACGAAGTCGATGGTGCCGATGCCGTCCTTGAAGTAGTGGGTTGTGATCATGGGGTCCGGGCCGGCCGAAGGGCGGCGAAGGCGGGCGACCTGTCCTTCGAAGGCATTGTTGCCGTCAATGATATGGTCCCCGGTGATGTTCCAGTATTGGTGTTGGGAGAACTGGGGCGCGTAGCTTGACTTGCTCGGCCAGGTGTTGAAATTCTGGCTGCGGAATTCCACCGGGTTCCCGATGTTCACGTCATCGAGCATCAGGATTTGCGGGAGACCGTCATCTTCCGGAGGGAGTCCCGTGATCAGCAAATCGTCGAAAGCGACGTTGCCGGCGTCCTTGGTGTACTGGAATTGGAAGCGCGTCATGTTGGTGGATACGGCGTAGGAGCGTATTTCTCCTCCGGACGCGCCGCTAAAGGAGGTGATGTCGTCTATGGTGACCCATGCGCCGCCTTGCCAGCCTCGCACATGGAATGTGGAGTCGCCGCCCGTGCTGTTGCCGCGGATCATAAATTGAATGTTGGTCGGATTCACCACGTCGGGGGTGGTGACAAGCGAGTTCCCTGCGTTGTTGGCAAACTGCAGGGAAGGCGGACCGCTTTCGCCGGAGCTCGCATTGGAATTGTACTGGCCAATGCTGATAAAGGTCCATCCCGGGGGTGCCTGCGAGCCGCCGTCGAAGGGCTCATAAAGAAGGATGGCGCCGGCTTCCGATTCCGTCTCTTCGAGTAGATTGCGTATGCGGATGTAATGCGGCACATAGTTGTAGAAGTGTCCTGAATAGTCCTGCCAGGATGTCGCGAAGATGCCCTCGACCCGGTCGAGTTCAGCCCAGTCATTTCCGTTCGTCGAGGCTTCGATCACCAAGCCCACCGTGTTGAGCCCGTTGGTTCCGCGACGGTAGGAGAAGCTGATCGGGCCGTAGCCGTTGTCAAATTGGGGGGAGCGCAGGTAATTGGGGTCGCCTTCCGCGCCGAAGATTTGAGCCGAAAGGCCCGACTTGGCAAAAGCCGTCGAGACCAAGCCGGTGCATATATTCCAACCGTCATGGCCGTGGCAGCCGGCGGTTTCTCCGGTTTCCGGCCACGTATCGAAATTCATGAATCGAGTGACCGAGAGCGGCTCGGGGAAAGCGACCGTGATGTCGTCAATGATCAGGCGATTGGTGCTTCCGCCGGCGTGTTGAATGCGGACATAACGACTTACGTCGTCGAGCAGAGGCACATCGTGCTGCACATGGTCTATGGTGAAAATGTTGTCGATGGTCGCTACCGTGGCCCAATCAAACACGCCGAATTCGGAGGTTTGTACGATCAAGCTGACGGGCTCTTCGGAGCCCTCCTCGGGATCGCCCGTGAAACCATGCTTATAAAAGAATGTAATGGTTCCCAGTCCTCCGTCCAATCGCGGGCTTTGCACATAGCCACCGTAGACCCCCGTATTGGTGGCAGTCGGGTTGGCCAGACTGGCGGCCAGGCCGGAACGCGCCAGTTGTGTCGTGAATACGCCGTCTACCACGGTGGATACCGTCTTCCCGGTATGAATTCGCCAACCGCCGTAGAGATAATTCCCGTCCACTTCGGCGCCGGGCCAATCATTGAAGTCCTGATCGCGGCTCGCCTGCACGGCTTCCAAGCTCACGTCATCTATTAGGAACGCACCGGATGGTCCTGTATCTGCGGCATACATAACAACGCGACCCCATGCGGCCTTGCTCGGGGCTTTCGCGCTGACGGTTTGAACCTGCCACGCGTTGGTCACGCTCATCAGGCTCAGTGTGGTTTCTGATAGCAGATTGCTTCCGTTAAAGTCATAAAACTCAAGCCGCAGCCCCTGATCCGCGGCGGTCCATTGGTTCGGCGCTCCTTCGGCGTAGAAGAAGGCGCTCGCTTCATACGTGAGCCCGGGTTCAATGGGCGCTTCCTGCCACCATTCTCCGGAAGTCGAGCCCGACCAATTGCCGAGAATGGCCGCAAACCAGTTCCCATCCGGAACGGACGGCGGCGGATCATTCCAGTCTCCGCGCGCGGTGCCCCCGGCGACGCCTCCGTGCACAGTGGGAACCCCTTGTTCCCAATAGCGCGCCTGAACCGCTTCGCTGCCTTGTGTTTCAAAGCTCCCGTTATACAGAAGATTGACGCCTATATTGTTGATGGCCATGACGCTGTAGCGGCGCGTCTGATCATTGAAGCGGAAACGGATGATCGTGCTATCCGTCGTGTTATTGACGGCGATGTTCCCGAATTCTTTGATGCCTATTCCGGCTTGAGGCAGTGTCTGATGTGGTTGAACTCCTATGCCCCAGTTGTTTCCGTCACTGAAGCCGGTCGGTGTTGTGAACTTGAACTCGAATTCAGCTTGGGTAATCTCAATATCGCCCTGCCATACGTAATCGGCCACAAGAGTGAGGTTGTTTGCGGAAGAGTTCCAGCCGTTAAAGTCACCGACCGCATTGACCTGTGCGTAGGTGGACTCAAAAGCATGCACAGGCAGCAAGCCGACCAACAGGCCGGATAGGGCTGAGAAAGTGAGTGTTTTGAAGGAATTACACATAATCAGAGAGCCTCATGGGTGTTGTTTCTCACACACTAAAGGATACCCCGTAGCGGCTATGGGTGTCAAAGGGTTTACCCGTAGCGTTGGCGTATCAATTTTCCCTGTAACTTGGTCGGTTTCAGAAGGGAAAACTGACCAGAGAACGGCCCGCCAACGGCCATCACCTTGGATTCAACCCGAACCTGATTCTCAGTTTTCTTCCGTCAGCCAGATGAAGGAACGCACGATGGTTCTATTGGCGTTATTGACCAACGCTGGATCGCGCCAGACCAAGGCCACCGCCCGTTGCTCGGCAGCCACAAGATCCTCGATGCCCAATCCCGCGGGTACATCTATTTCGGAGAGGCTGGGGTCAGGATCATAACCGCGTGGGAAGGTGCGCGTGATCAAAAAGACGGTGTAGAGCGTATCGCGGGTCCCCATCATGCCTAAGCTGTTGCGAATAAGGCTTTCGGCCTCGAATTTGCTTGGGGAGGCAAGGCCAAGGATTGTGCTGACATCCGTGATCGTCAGATTGGGCAATTGAGATAGATCGGAAAGATTCCGGGCACCGCCGGGCAAGTCGGCGATATCATCCCGAATGATCGTTGCTACGTTAAGGGCTTCATCCACCGTTGCGGGATCCCTGCTGCCGACGGCGTTTCGATGGACTTCGATGGGCGCACGATATAACGCCGATTGCAAGACTGGGACATAGGCCGAATTGATGTTGACCAAGCCACGTCGCGCCGGTTCGTCGTGTATCTTCAGCCGGTCTATCACCCGTGATGTGTTGTTCGGGTCGGGACCCAAGATCCGGACGGTGGACCAAGGGTTATTCGTGCTGTGCAGGAGATAGCTTAGTTCCCCAACGGATTGCAAAGGACGATGCGCGCAGTAGAGCAATTGGTTAACCTCATCGTCCGGCCCATCCAGGCGGTCTATGTTCGCTTCGCCCAGAGTTGGGGGTTGGGTTCGAAACCATTGGCCTCCCGCGGTAAGGGCATCACTGGGATCCCAATTCAGGCGGGGATCATTGGCTTGGACGCTAACGGGTTGCCCCAAGGGGACAAAGTTTCCATCCGGTAGGATGGCGGCAATTTGCGCGGCAGGGATGATCGCTTGAAAGGTGTTTTGTGGCCACGTGCCATTGACACGATTAACCGGGCGCCCGCCCAGTACCACATCAATATTATCCTCGATCAGAATACGCACGGGGAAAGCGGCCAGCGTGCCAAAGAATGCCCAGTCAAAAGCATCGATCTGTGACTCGTACGTGAAGCGCCAGACCCGGTAATCGTCGGGCCCGCCTGAATGTGCGGCGGGTGTTTGCGTCGGCCCTTCTTGCATATTGCTGTTCCACTGTGCGAATCCGGGAAATTGCGGCGCTTCGAAGAGTTGCGGGGGGCTGGCGAGTTCGACCTCGAACGCCGGCATCGCCGGGGGAGGCGAAAACGGGTACCAGGTTTCGACGGCGACATGGATGCGAATAGAAAACGTGTATTCAGGGTTCATGGGATCGTAATTCGCTGCGGGCGATCGCGCGAAAGTATTGCTGACGACCACCTCGTTGATCATGGGTACCCGCGTGAAGCTGAGGCCGCCGACATTCTCAGGGAAATACGGTTCCGGGCCGTCTCGCGTGTAATCCTTGAGGATATTCAGGAAATCTTCGGCGGCCTCCGGGGAATCGAACGGGGGGTTCGGTTGTTGTGTCAGGATTTCAATGATCGTCGCATCGTCATCCCATTCATCGTGCGCCCCTGCCACATTCGCCTTCGGGAATGTTAACGGATCGCCCGTCGGCGCAATGAAATCTTCGTTCGGGTAATGTGAAAAGACGTGAAAATGATCGACGTAGAACGGCAGAGCGCGGAAGGGCGGGGGCTGGTCAACAATGCTTGCCGTCACGCTCGCCGCATTCCATGTGCCTAGGGCATAGAGTTCGGGAAGTGTCTCGAATCGCTTGAACCAATTGTCACGCCATGGCCCTAGCGGGCCGCCGTCGGGGCCTCCGCCAAGCGTGGCCTCGGG
>SKZA01000317.1 GCA_007127595.1 Kiritimatiellia bacterium | reverse complement strand
ATGCTCAGTGGTTCGGAAGCGTTTAATGACTGGATCGCACGTATCTGTTTCCAGTGATCGGAGCCGTATGCCTCTATCCGGCCAAATCCTGATCTGCGGCGTGAACTGGATCGGCGACACCATCATGTCCATGCCCGCCATTGAGGGCTTCCGTCGCCGTCATCCCCAAACGCGACTCACGTTGTTGGTCAAACCCGCCGTGCGTGCGCTGTGGGAAATGAGCGATGTGCCCGACCAACTGATCGATCTGGGCACAGGCCTGCGCGGAACATGGGATACGATCCAACGGGTGAAGGCGGCCGGTCCTTATACGCGGGCGTATGTGTTGCCTCATTCCTTCCGATCCGCGCTGATTCCTTGGATGGCCGGCGTGCCGGAACGGCACGGACTGCCGGGCCCTTTCCGTGACACGTTTTTAACGCAGATTATCAAACCGGGCGTGGGCCCGGATCGGCGTCATCAGGTGTATGAGTACCTCGATCTGTTGGTCCCGGATGCATCCGATGCATGGGCCCCCCCGCGTCTCCAGGTATCGGACGACGTACGGGAAAGCGTTACCGCACTGTTATCCGACCTGGAACGCCCTTTGGTTGCGATCATTCCGGGCGCCGCCCGCGGTCCCTCCAAGCAATGGCCGCTCGAGCGCTTTGTGGAGCTCGGCCGACGTCTGGCGGAAGAAGACGGTTACGGGGTCGCCGTGTTGGGCACGGCGTCGGAAAAAGAAATGTGCGATTCGGCGGCGGATGCGATAGGCTCCCGTGCGCGCAGTTTGGCTGGGCACACCCGTTTCAAGGAATGGTGCGGCGTGCTGCAGCTTGCCGATCTGGTCGTGGCCAACGACAGTGGCGGCATGCACGTGGCCGCAGCGCTGGGCACACCGCTCGTGGCGCTCTACGGGGTGACCGATCCGGAGGTGACGGGGCCCTTGACCCGGACCGCGCGCATACTGCAAAAGTCCGACCGACGCAGTCGCGACGTGCCGCGTGACTCGCAGGAAGCGCGTGCGGCCTTGGAAGCCATTACAGTGGAGGAAGCCCTGCGCGCCGCTCGCGAGAGATTGAAGACGGAAAAGGCGTATCATGAGTGAAAAGATTTCAGCCTGCATCATGACCTTCAACGAGGAACGCAATATCGAGCGTTGTCTCAAGAGTGTGACGTGGTGCGATGAAATCGTCGTGCTCGACAGCTACAGCGCGGATCGGACGCTGGAAATCTGCAGGCAATACACGGACCGCGTCCATCAACATACATGGCAGGGATATATCGGGCAGCGCAACCTGATTCGCGGGATGGCGACGCACTCATGGGTCTTTTTTCTCGATGCCGACGAAGAAGTGTCGGATGAATTGCGCGAGCAGATCCAAGCCGAGTTTGAAGCGGGCACAGGTGATTACGTCGGGTATCGTTTTCCGCGCCGTGTCTTTTACTTGAATCGCTGGATCATGCACGGCGAATGGTATCCGGACATCAAGCTCAGGCTCTTCAAAAAGGAACTGGGCCACAGTGTGGGAGAGGAACCTCACGACCAGGTCGTGGTGGACGGGCCTGTACGAACGTTGAGCGGGCCACTGTATCATTACACGTACGAAGACCTAACGGATCATATCAAAACCATCAACCGGTTCAGCGCCATATCGGCCCGTGCAAAGTACGAATCCGGTTATCGTTTTCGCTGGATCGACTTTCTGTTCCGGCCATTGTTCCGCTTTCTTAAGGGCTACGTGTTGAAACTTGGTCTCTTGGATGGGCGCCGCGGTCTGTTCATCGCTTTGGTCAGCGCCTTTGGAGTGGCGGTGAAATATGCCAAGGTCTGGGAATACCAAGCCGTGAAGAAGGCGGCGGAATCACGTTCAACCGATGAGGGCCCCGATCCCTCGGGGAACGGTCCTGTTTGAGAATTGCGGGTTGACACGCCGCGCGCCGAGCAAGTATGTCCTTGTGCCTTAAATGACCTGTAAACGAAAAGTTGAATTGGGTCCGCGTTCCTATTCCATTCATATCGGACCGAACCTTCTGTCCTCTCTTGGCGCCTTGTGCAGCGAAGAGGGCATGGAGGGTTATGCCCTGCTGATATCCGACGATAACGTCGATAAATTGTACGGGGAAACAGCTGCGAGGTCCTTACGCGAGGCTGGAATCGTCGCCACCCGTATGGTTGTTCCGGCCGGAGAGGAGTCCAAGAGCCACGAACAATTGATCCGCATCTACGACGCGGCCTTGGCGGCGGGCTTGGAACGTTCTTCCTTCATGATCGCTCTGGGCGGCGGTGTAGTTGGAGACCTCGCCGGTTACGCAGCCGCTACGTACTTACGCGGCGTGCGCTACGTGCAGGCGCCGACGTCCCTGCTCGCCATGGTCGACAGCGCCGTGGGCGGAAAGACGGGGATCAACCTGCCTCAGGGTAAGAACCTGATCGGCGCGTTTCATCAACCGGCCCTTGTAGCGGCCGATACCATGACGCTGCGATCGCTGCCGCTGCGCGAGTTCTGCGCGGGCCTCGCGGAGGTCGTCAAATACGGTGTGATCGCCGATCCGTCCCTGTTCGATGTGCTGGAGAGAAAGTCGCCCGAGGCGCTCATGGAGGATGACGCGTTGCTCGAAGACATCATCTGTCGTAGTTGCGAGATCAAGGCGGACGTGGTCCGCAAAGACGAACGCGAAGGCGGTTTGCGCGCCGTCCTGAATTTCGGACACACCCTGGGCCACGCCATCGAACAGGTCGCCGGCTATGGCGTTTATTTGCACGGGGAAGCCATTGCCATGGGCATGGTCTTTGCGGCGCGCCTCTCGGAGCAGCTCCAAGGGTTCCCGGCTGAGGACACGGCGCGATTGCTGCGTCTCTTGCAGCATCTGCGCCTGCCTGTCGCCAGGCCGGAAGTGTCCTGGCCGGATGTGGCGGCGGCGTTGTCGCGGGACAAGAAGAGGGCGGGTGGAACGGTTGGTTTTGTTCTGGCTGAGCAACTTGGGACGGTGCGATACGGTTGCCCCGTCCCGGCGGACGTGCTCGAGCGGGTCTGGAACGAGAGTGGTGAACCCTGGAGCCGGTCAAAAGAATGACCGAGCGCGAGGCCTATATCCTGTTTAATATGATGGAGGGCATCGGGCCCGTCCGTGTGCGCTCACTGATCGAGCGGTTGGGCTCTATCACAGCCATCGTGTCGGCCGGGACCGATGATTTGCTTCAGGGCCGCGCGGTCGGGCCGGAACTGGCGCGGTCCATCATCGCACAGCGGGAACGGCTGGATCCTGCGGCGGAAGAGGAAGCCGCCGCCCGCCACGATGCCCGTATCATTACGCCGCTGGACAATGAGTATCCGGAACCGCTCCGCAATATTTATGATCCGCCGCTCGCTCTATATGTGCGCGGCACGCTCGATCCCAAGGATCGGCACGGCATCGCCCTCGTTGGTTCGCGGCGGACGACGCATTACGGCCGCCAAGTCGCCGATCGTCTGGCGTATCAACTGGCGCGTACGGGCTTCACGGTGCTCAGCGGACTGGCGCGTGGGATCGATACGGCGGCACATGAAGGCGCATTGAAAGGGGACGGCCGAACGTTGGCCGTGCTCGGCGGTGCGCTGGACAAGCTGTACCCTGCGGAAAATCGGGACTTGGCGGACCGGATCGCGGGGCAGGGCGCGGTCATCAGTGAATTTCCGTTCGGTCGCGAACCGGACCGTACGACGTTCCCCATGCGTAACCGCATCGTCAGCGGCTTGTCCATGGGCGTCGTAGTCGTCGAAGCCGGGTTCAAGAGCGGGGCGCTCCATACGGCGGATGCCGCACTGGAGCAGGGGCGCACTGTGTTTGCCGTTCCCGGTCGAGTGGATACGCCGACCTCGCGCGGCGCGCATCAGTTGATTAAGAACGGCGCAAAACTCGTGGAGGATGTGGACGATATCCTGCAGGAATTCGAGTTTCTCGTGCCGCCCGATAAACAGAAGGCGGAACGTCATCTCGAAGCGCGTCCCGAAGTGCAGCTCTCGGAGGAGGAACAGGGCATCGTCAAGGCGTTGTGGGGCGGTGAACAGGATGTGGATTCCCTCGCTCGGGAAGTCGGATTGAACAGCGCCCGGATCAGTGCATTGCTAATAGGACTGGAAATGAAACGCGTGATCCGTATGCTACCGGGCCGCGTGGTGGAATTGACTGTGGGGTGGAAGGATACGGAATGAGTAAGAACCTTGTCATTGTGGAATCGCCGGCTAAGGCCAGGAGCATCAATAAGATTCTCGGCAACGACTATGTCGTAAAGGCGTCGCTCGGCCATGTGCGCGATCTGCCGCAGAAAAAGCTCGGTGTCGACATTAAGAAGAACTTCCAGCCGGAGTACGAACTCATTACATCGCGTAAAAAGGCGATCAAGGAACTGCGCGATACCGCAAAGAAGGTGGACAAGATCTATCTCGCGCCCGACCCGGACCGGGAAGGTGAAGCCATCGCATGGCATTTGGTGCATGTATTGTCCGACAAGAAGGATCCCGACGACCGGTTCTATCGCGTGACCTATAACGAAATCACGCCGCCGGCCATTCGCCGCGCGTTCGAACATCCGTCGCGTATTGACCAGCATCGCGTTGACGCCCAACAGGCACGGCGCGTACTCGACCGTATTGTCGGCTATCAGGTCAGTCCGCTTCTGTGGCGACGCATCCGCGGCGGTTCCAGCGCCGGTCGTGTGCAATCCGTGGCGCTACGGCTCATCTGCGAGCGGGAAGACGAAATACGGAAGTTTGAGCCGGTCGAATACTGGGTGATGGGCGCGAAAGTCAGCAAACGCGTACCGCCGACCGATCCCTTTGTGATTCGACTGGCCAAGATCAACGGCAAGGACCCCGAAATACCCGATCAGAAGGAAGCGGAGCAAATTCGGGACGATCTGGATTCGCGTACGTTATGCGTATCGAACATCAATGAACGCGAGATATCCAAGAAGACGCGCCCGCCTTTCATCACCAGCACGTTGCAGCAGTCGGCGTCGAGCGCCTTGGGTTACATGCCCTCGCGCACGATGCGCCTTGCGCAGAATCTGTACGAGGGGGTCGACTT
>SKZA01000256.1 GCA_007127595.1 Kiritimatiellia bacterium | reverse complement strand
TCTTACTTCTTACTTCTGACTTCTTACTTCTTACTTCTGACTTCTTACTTCTTACTTCTGACTTCTTACTTCTTACGTCTCACGCTTCACACCTGCGGCACATTTTCCAGGGCGCTGTCGGGTCCGTACAGGATAAAGGTGTCGCCCTCTTCGATGCGATAATCGTGCCCGGGCGAGACCGGGACAATTTCCCCCGCGCGCCCCGTACCGCGCCGCTTCTTCACAAGCATGACGCGCACGTTATATTTCGAGGGCAACCGAATGTCCGCCAAGGTCCGCCCCCACATGGTGGGCGGCGGTTCCCATTCAATCATGGAAATGCCTTCAACAATCTTCACCTTATCCATTCGGTCCGAGAGCCCCACCCTCGTGGCCACCCCGTCGGCCGTGTCCCGCTTCATGAGTTCCTGATTGTATAGCGCGACTACTTCCGTATACCGGACCACGCCCACAAGGACGCGGCGGTTCATGTCGTCAACAACCGGTAGCTCCGACAAGCCCGACTCTTCGAACTTGAGCAACGCGCGATTTAACGGTTCTTCCGGCACGCACACCGGGAATTCGTGATGCGCCAAATCTTCCGCCAGCAGGACCTGCTCCAAGCCCTCGCGCCGCGTCATGACACGACTCAATTCACCGAGCAGAATCACGCCATGCAACCGGCGATCGTCGGAGGCGACATAAAACTGCGTGCCGCCGCCCTCGACGGCACGATCAATGACTTCGTGAATCGCCGTGTTAGGATCGATGACATCCTTCTGATCGCGCACGACATCGCGCACATGAAAGGGCTTGAGGACATCCAGCGACTGGCCCCGGAACAGATCAATTCCCTGGCGCAAGAGTTTGAGCGTATAGATCGATTCGCGGTTGAAGCGCGTGGAAATGAGAATACTGATGATGCAGACCAACATCAGCGGGAGTATAATTTGATAGCTGTCCGTTATCTCGAAGATCATGATAATCGCTGTGATCGGCGCATGGATCGTGCCCGCCACCAAGCCGCCCATACCGACCAAGGCATACCCGCCCGGTGCGCCGGCTGAATCGCCCATGACCGTCACAACCAGAAATCCCACCACCCCGCCGGCCGCCGCGCCGAGGAATAACGAAGGGGCAAACACGCCGCCGCTCCCGCCGGACCCGAGCGTAAACGCTGTGGCGGCCAACTTCGCAAACACCAACGCCAGCAAAAGCCACCACGTCAATTGATCGTTCAGGATCATGTTGATGACGAATTCGCCATCACCGTACACGTGCGGGATCATCCAGCCCATCAAGCCCAACATCAGACCGCCGATCATCGGCTTCATCCAGTTCGGACAACGGTTGAAATGTTCGAATGCGTCCTCCGTCCGATACAGGACGCGGATCAGCACCACGGACATCAGACCGCACACGACCCCGAGAATCAGGTACGGGCCCAATTCCATCGCGCTGACCAACTCATACGGCGGCACGGAAAACACCGCTTCGCCCCCGAGATAATGGCGCGAAATGACCGTCGCGATGACCGCCGAGATCACGATAGGCCCGAACTGCGCCACGCCGAACTGTCCAAGAATCACTTCCACGGCAAATAGCGACCCCGCGATCGGCGCGTTGAAGGTCGCGGCCAACCCCGCGGCGGCGCCGCAGGCCACGAACGTGCGCAAGCGTTTCCGGGAAACCTGGAACACCTGTCCCACTTTCGAGCCGATCGCCGACCCGATCTGAATGATCGGCCCTTCGGGCCCCGCCGAGCCGCCGGAACCGATGGTCACGGCGGAAGCGAAGGACTTCGCCAGCGCCACACGCCCTCGAATCACGCCGTCCTGCGTCGCTACGGCCGCCATCACCTCCGGGACGCCGTGCCCTCGGGCTTCACGCACCAGGATATACACGATCGGGCCGACAATGAGACCGCCCAGGGCGGGAATGAGAATCAGGCGCCACACGGGGAGGCCGGCCAGATACGACGGCGTCGCATGCCAGTCGCCCCAGAAGACAAGGTGCATCAATTCCACCAGATACCGGAAGCCCACGCCGCCGAACCCGCACAGCACCCCAATGACAATCGCCACGGCGATCATGAACGCCTGTTCGCGCATCTTTGCGCGTTCCAGCCAGTCCGCGCCTATGCGCCGCCACCAAAGGGCCAGGCGCCGGACACGATTCAGCGGTTGCGTGGAGGCTACAGGTTGCATGCGACTATCTGTATCCTGAGCGGGTTCTCATGTCATGAACAAAGTGGAACACGGTTTTTCCAATCGTTGGAACGAAAATCAGCCCACTTTTCCAATCGTTGGAAGATTTTTCGGGATTTTTTCCAATCGTTGGAAAATTTGGACCCGATTTTTCCAATCGTTGGAACTTTTTTTGACGATTTTTCCAATCGTTGGAAAAGTCGGCGGTCAGTGCGGCAGATCGATGTGCTCGCCCCAGAAGAGCAACTCGGATCGGACAGGCAGGCGCTTCTTCAAATCCAACGCCATATCAAAGGAGGCGGCGAACCCGTCGTAGACGTGTTCGAGTTCGGCACAGTGTTCGTAGAAGAGCATGGCCGGATTAAGCTTATCCAACGCCTGCTGCACGGCTTCGTGTAGCGGACCGATTTGCTGTTCGTGGCCTTCCTCGTATGACGCGTTGGGCGCGCGCCAGGGCAGGAAAAACGCGTCGATGGCCAGGTCGTCGCTGCGTTCGAGCACCTTGGTGTAGTCCACGTCCCCGCCGTATACGATCGCGCGCTGGTCGGGCCAGACGACTTCGTACACGCAAAGCGGCAGTTCGCGATCATCGTCGCGCCAGACATGAATGCCGCGCCGCGCATGCACGCGCACGGCCGCCACGTCCCATTGATCGTCGTGTCGAACGGGCATCAGACAGGGCGATTCTTTCCACGTCTGTGCAAGCGCTTCAGGCATGTGGACGGGTTTCCCGGCTTTCAACATGGCGCGCACGAGATCGGGATCATGATGGTCTTCGTGGCGATGCGTAATAAACAGGGCGTCCAGCCAGTCGGCCAGTTGTTCGGTTTGCGCGAACCGGTCCTCCCAGCCATAGAGGCGGCGCATGGGCACGATATCGAAGCCGAGCACACTGTCGCGCGTCTGGAAGATGACGCCGCTGCTGTACCACTGATGCATCCGACACGCGCCCGGCGGCAGATTCATGTCGCGCGCGCGTGTCAGCGCGTCGTGCAGGCGCTCTTCGAAGACCTGCCACAACGGATTCGGATGGACCGTCTTAAGGTCGAACGGCTGGCCGGACCGGATATGGGTTTCCAGATAGCGTCCGATATCCAGCAGCGCCTTTTCGCGGGCGGGGTTGAGGTCAAAGGAAGGCGGATGACGGTTCACTTCTTCCAGCGAACGCAGAAACGGGCGTAGATTCAATCGGGCTCCTTGCCGGCTAGATCCATATTATCGATGAGCCGTGTTTCACCGAGTCGCACGGCCAGGAGGGCCAGCGCCGGGCGATATACAACGGTTATCGGCGAAAAGGTTTCGGCGTCAACAATCTCAATGTATTCCATGCGCGCGTCGGGCTCGGCGGTAACGATGTCCAGCATGGCCTTGCGCAATACGTACACGTTGCGTTCGCCGTCCTGATAATGGCGCTTTGCTTCCTGCAACGCGCGATACAGGCACACGGCCTGTTCGCGTAGGGCCCCTTTAAGATATGCGTTGCGCGAACTCATGGCCAGCCCATCGGATTCGCGCACCGTCGGGCCGGCGCTGATCTCCACCCGGAAATTAAGGTCGCGCGCCATCTTGCGCAGCAACCAGAGCTGCTGCGCGTCCTTGCGCCCGAAGACGGCGACGTCGGGCAGCACCGCGAGAAAGAGTTTGGCGACCACGGTCAGAACGCCGCGAAAATGGCCGGGCCGGAATTCGCCTTCGAGAATCCGCGATATGTTGGTGTCTTCCACATAGACACTATGCCCCTCCGCGTACATTTCGTCCGCGGACGGATGAAATAGGACATCAACGTTCTCGCCGGCGCAGCGTTCTTCGTCACGCGCGTAATCGCGCGGATAGCGCTCAAAATCCTCGTTCGGCGCGAACTGGGCGGGATTGACGAATAGGCTGACCACCGTGAGATCGGCCTGCTCACGCGCCAGGCGGATCAGGGACAGATGCCCTTCATGAAGATAGCCCATGGTCGGCACGAGAGCGACGCGTTTCTCTTCGCATTGCGCCCCCGCGGTCCACTGTTGCATCTCTTGAATGGTTCGGATCGTTTGCATGAACATCGGTTCAGACGGCCTGCTGTCCGAAAGGCCCGGAAGCCGGCATGCCGAATGGGCGGAATGTGCAACCTCGCACTATACCTCTCCGGTCACCTCGCACGACATTTCACCCGACGCGTCGATGGCGACGTGAAACTGCACGGGGCGGCAACACGTCTCGCAGTCTTCGATGAAGACCTGATCGGCGCCGGCCGTGCGATCGATGTCGACGGAAAACGACTGCGCACAGAACGGACAAACAACTGTCACATAATCTTCCATGGCTCAACTCTACACACTCTCTCAAGAAACCGCACGTCTAAACGTATTGCCGGTCATTCGGCGCGGGATTACATTTGGAACATGATGAATACGGATTGGCTGCTCATTTGTCTGGGCATCGGATTAAGCGCTGCGTGCGGATTCCGCGTTTTTCTCCCGTGGCTCATTCTGAACGTCGCCGTGCGCATGGCGGACATTCCGATCAGCGGCGAACTGGCGTGGATGACGTCGGATACCGCGTTCGTCATTCTGGGCGCGGCCGCCCTGTGCGAGATCCTGGCGTATTACATTCCCTGGGTGGACAACGCGCTCGATGCGATCGCATCGCCTTTGGCAGTGATCGCGTGCATCCTTATATCCGCGGCGGTTTTGACCGACTTTGATCCGGCCGTGAAATGGACATTGGCGGTGATTGCGGGTGGCGGCATCGCCGGATCGGTTCAGCTATCAAGTGTCTTTGTGCGAAGTGCGTCGACGTTGGGCACGGGCGGGGTCGGGAACCCGGTCGTGTCGACGGCCGAGACCGCCGGCTCGGTTGTCATGACGGTCGTCGCCCTG
>SKZA01000350.1 GCA_007127595.1 Kiritimatiellia bacterium | reverse complement strand
TTGAAACGTTTTAACCGACCGATATAGCACAATGAGATTCTTCATCACCCTCACGCTGGCCCTCTTCTGTGTCTTTTCCGCTGCGGCGCAGGAACGGGAACGCCCCCTTTCCCCGCAGGCCCGCTTCATGCCGGGCGAGACGCCCACGCACCTGTTAATGTATGACAACCCGTCTGCACGGCGCGTCGACTTGGCGATCTCGGCGGACCAGTGGGCGGGACGCCATGCCATGCAACGGCGCGGGCGGCTCTGGGTGTTCGATATCCGGACGCTCGATCTGAATCTGGGTCGACATGAATTCAAGTTCATCGTCGATGGCGATTGGGAACCGGGCGAGAATCGCGTCCTCTTCATTGGCGAAGACGGCCTGCTCAATCGACCGCCGGACGTGATCATTCATGCAAAGGTCCAGACGGAGAACCTCATTGAGGCCCAATTACGTCACGGGCTGGCAGATGCCAGTCACATTCGCGTGCGCAGCAAGCCGGAATTGGCGATCCGCGACGTGCGGATGAGTACGGCGGCCGAGGAAGGGTTTGTCCAGGGGTACGTGATTCAAGGCGGCATGATCACGTTCCATTTCAACCCCGACCTTTACAATGTGAACGTCAGCCCGAACGACCTGGTCGTGGTGGCCGGCAATTTCAATAACTGGGATCCATCGGGACGACAGGGCGCGTGGCAGTTGCGCGATCCGCGCAGAACAGGCATCTGGGAGTTGACCACGCACCTGCATGGTTTGCGCGCGCCCCCGGGCGAATCGCATCTGGAGTTCAAGTTCGTAATCAACCGGGGCCAATGGTTGCCGGTACCGGATCATGCGCCCAATCGCGCCGATGACGGTCAGGGGAATATCAACTTGCGCATTGATCGGGACCAACAGGGCGGTCGCGCTCTGCGCATTCACACGGAAGACCGGCTGAAGCTTTCGGAGAATTACCTGTTGATGATCGACGGGCTGGCGGATCGGCGGGTGTACGAGTACACCACTCCCGGCGATTTGATGGACTCGCTCTATTCCGACAAACCGCTCGGCGTCACATTGGACCGCGAAAACAACACGACCACGTACCGCATCTTCGCTCCGCGCGCGCGCGATGTGTATTTGTGTATCTTCGACCGGCCCGAATACGTCGTGCACGAACCAAGCTTTCAACGCGTTGAACCCATCGAACGTTACCGCATGTGGAAGGACGAAGAGGACGGGGTTTGGGAAGTAACCCTTTTGGGATTAAACATCGGCGCCTATTACTCATTCAACATCAGCGGCCCCGAGGGCGAAGGCGAAGGCTTTCAGCCCAACACGCAAGTCGGCGACCCGTACGGATTGGCCGTTGCCATTGACGCCGATCACAACAATATCGTCATTGACCCGGGCGCGACCAATCGCTGGTTCGCCGGCTGGACGAACGACGAGTGGCAAACGCCGAACCACGAAGACATGGTAATCTACGAAGCGCACCTGCGCGACCTCACCATGCACCCATCGTCGGGCGTACCGCCCTCCTTACGCGGCACCTATCAAGGGCTTTTGGCCACCGTGGGCACCGGCACCGGACTGGATCACCTGAAGGATCTGGGCGTCAACATGATCGAATTCCTGCCGCTACAGGAGTTCCCCAACGCCAACAACCATTACAGCTGGGGATACAACACCGTCTTCTTTTTCGCGCCCGAAGCATCGTTCGGCCGCGAGCCCGCCACGGGCTCGCATTTCTATGAGCTAAAGCACATGGTCAACGAACTGCAATCGATGGGGTTCGGAGTGATGCTGGATGTGGTGTACAATCATGTCGGCTATCCCAACATCTTCAGCCTGATTGATCGCAAATATTACTTCCGGCTGAATCCCGATTTTTCCTACAGCAACTTCAGCGGCGTGGGCAATGACGTGCGCAGCGAAGCGCCAATGATGCGCCGGTTGATCGTCGAAAATATCGTGTACCTCATGGAGGAGTTCAATATCGACGGATTCCGTTTCGACCTCGCGGAACTGATCGACATGGAAACGCTGCTCAAAGTCCGCGATGCGGCCCAGAAGGTGAACCCCAACGTTGTCCTGGTATCGGAACCATGGAGCTTCCGCGGCACGCACAAGTACGAGTTGACCGGCACGGACTGGGCGGCGTGGAACGACGACTTCCGCAATACCGTGAAGGGCTTTGTCATGGGTGATCGCAATATCGATCGCATGAAGCAGGTCATCGTCGGGTCGACCGATCTCTGGACGGCAAATCCGATGCAGACGGTAAACTACGTCGAAAGTCACGACGACATGGCCCTGGCCGATGAGTTAAGCACGCGCCCCGATCGCGACGGGCGGCACCTCCAAACGCGCGACGTCGCCGCCAATCGCCTCGCCGCCACGGCCATCTTCACCTCGCTCGGCATCCCCATGCTGCAGAGCGGCCAGGAATTCCTGCGTAGCAAACGCGGCATCAGCAACACGTACGATCGCGGCGACGAGGTCAATGCCCTGCGCTGGACCGATCGGGACCGCCCTCTCGCCGCGGAGGCGATGGCCTATTATCGCGGTCTCATCCATTTACGACAAAGTGAACAGGGACGCGCGTTCCGCGTTCCCGATAAACCACCGCGTAACTATTATCGATGGATCGACACGCGCAGCAATCAGGCGTTCGGTTACATCGTCAACGCGCCCCGCGTTCTTCCCGGTAACGGGTTCATCGTGCTCTTGAACGGGAGCCCCGACTCCGTCACGTTCCCCGTTTCTTTTCCGCGCGGCAACTGGCGCTTGATTGGTAACGGCCGGAAAATCGATCCGGACGGCCTGCCGCGATCAGACGTGGTCAGGGGCCCCGTGAACACGAACATCCGCGTGCCCTCCATGTCGTCTGTGATCCTGATGGACGGGTTTTAGCCCGCATTTCTCACCCAGACGCCCCACGACCCCGCTCGGAGCAAGATCGTGGGGACGCGCAGAATATGACAAAGGCACCTATAGGTGCTGAGAAATGCGGGGGGTTAGAACCCTCCACCGTTTGACGGTGCCCCTGAAATCCGGTAGGCTGTAAGGATGAGGATTTTCGGGAACAGCCTGCTGGCGATGTGCTTCTTTTCCGCCGCCCTGGCCGCGGCGGCCAACGACGCCGCCCGCCCCGAACGCGGGCCCATCCGCTACGACGCGCGGTGGGAAATGCATCACGTCGACCCCGGCTTTCACGCGCCCGCGGACGAACGCAGGGATTCATCGCGTCCTCGTGCCGCGCACACGGCGCCTCGATCAGCATCCCGAAGTGACATCAACGTCCCGCGCCCGGACGCGCCCACCTACAGGCCGCCGCCCGCGCCCGTCATGCCGGACGACCGCCGCCGGAATTGGATCATTCCGACACTGGACGACGATTCCGATTACGGGCCACGCCGCGATACCGAAGAACAGGAACCCTCCGGATGGGGCTGGCTCGCCGACGAGGTCAACGAGCTGCGCCGGACACGCGAACGAGAAATGGAAGAACGCATCGATGACGACGAGCGCGACAGCGAAGACGCCGACCGAATGCTCCGGGGCGATCGCCAGGAAACCGGTCTATTGCGTGACGGACTCTTCAGCACGTCGCCGCTGATCTTCGAGCCGCCCCGCGACGATGAGGGGGATCGCAATGCCGCGGATATGCGCCGGGAATCTGACGACACCACGCCTGAATCGATGCGTCGCCAAGCAACGGACGACGCCTATGGATCCGTGGATCCTTGGGAAACGGATCAGCTTAACGCGTCACCGTGGGCCTTTGACGAACGCGATGCCCCATCCGAGTCTTTTGCGTCCGAACTGCCGCCCGTCATCTTCGGCGCTCAAGGCGAGGCGACGCGAAGTACCGGCGCCTCGGCATTGGCGCCTTCTTTTGGTACAAGGCCCACAGCGCCGACCGAGCCCATCTCCCGAACGGTGGAAACGCCCGCGCTGGGCGCAACCGCCTTCGGCTCCATGAACGCCTTTTCCGATTCATCCACGGCGATTGAACCCGCGTTCGGACGCGGAGTTCGAGAAGACCTGCCCGGTACGGATTTCTCGCCAACAGCCGACTTTGGGTCGCGCTGGGGCGGCGAATGGTCGGCGGATTCCGGATGGGGCGGTGGACTGAATCAGGGCGATGCGTCGCGATCGACCATTATCACGCCATCCGGCGGCACGTCCGTTGGCGGCGGCTTGCATAGGAGCGGGTGGCTGGCCGATCCGGACAGGTAAGCGCCTTACGACGCAATCGTCAGCCCCTTTGTATCAACCTCCACCGGGAAAAGTTCATACCCGTAATCGACACATATCCCCTGCGGCTCATTCAGGCCGACCATTAGCACGACGCCGCCGGCGTCGCCTTCGATCGTGCCCGCGCCGCATATCTTCGCCGCGCCGCCCGCAGCTTCCACATCATCAATGAACCGCTGCACCTTGCGCGGGACCACGCCGATCCGTGTCAGCAAACGATGATTGGCGCGAACGGAGGCGCAAACATCCGACCATTGCGCTCCTCGCACGGCCCTTTGCATTTCGTCGGTAACCCGCTCGAACTCGCCCCAGACCGGATCGTTCATTGGAAACGTTTCGGAGACACGCGCGACGCATTCGCCCGTACTGGATCGAGGCGCGCCCGTCAACGCAACATGCATGGATTTCCGCGGCGGCGACAATTCCAACGCTTCGCCCCGCTGAAAACGCACAAAGCCGCCATGAACGGTAATGAACGGATCCACACCGCTGGGATGGCCGTGCTGCATCTTTTCCACTTCGAGCGTCCAACGATACAACGCGTCACGCCGAGCCTCTACGTCAAGCAACGCCGCAACCGCCCCCAACACCGCCGCGACCACGGCCGCGGACGAGCCGGTGCCGCCGCCGACCGGCAATTCGGTGGAAAGGTGAATATCCAGTCCGCTCTTCAATGAGGCGCCGGTTTCGTCCAGCAAATGGATGACCGCGTAATAGATCAATTCCGAGGGGGCGCCCAGCACGTGCCGGATGCCCAATTCCCCCGTCAGAAAGCGGTTGTAATTATCGAGCAAACGTCTCTTGAGACCGGGCAGCGCCGCCACAGGAA
>SKZA01000102.1 GCA_007127595.1 Kiritimatiellia bacterium | reverse complement strand
TGCCCAGCGCCGACTGGATTATCAATTGCGCCGCCTACACCCGTGTGGACGACGCCCAGACGGAACGGGATGCCGCCTTTGCCGTGAATGGCGAAGGGGTGCGTAACCTCGCCCGTCTGAGCCTGGCCCGTCAGACGCCTGTGCTACACGTCAGCACCGACTATGTATTTGACGGCATGAGCAAGCGGCCCTATGAAGAGGCCGCGCGGACTAATCCGTTGAATATGTATGGCGCGAGCAAGCTGGCCGGCGAAAAAGCGCTGCGCGGCGGTGGGGGGCCCTATTTGATCGTGCGCACCCAGTCGCTTTTCGGAAAGCACGGCCCGAATTTCGTGAAGGCCATTGCGAAGAAACTGCGGGAGAGCGACGAACCATTGCGCGTGGTAGACGATCAGGTATCCGCGCCGACCTACACACGACATCTGGCGGATGCCATCGTCCAGCTGGCGCAATGCGATGCGGACGGCATTGTGCATGTGACGGCCGCCGGCTCATGTTCCTGGTACGATTTTGCCAGTGCGATTGTTGAGCGATTGAAGCCCGGGCACGAAGTCATTCCCGTATCCAGTCGGGAAATGAAGCGGCCGGCCATCCGCCCGAAGTATTCGCTGCTCGACAACCGGCGATACGCGTCATTGACCGGCCACGCGATGCCGCCATGGGAGGAAGGACTGGACGCCTATCTGAAGGAGGAGAATCGATTCGAATGAAAGTATTGGTCACCGGCGGGGCCGGCTTCATCGGCAGTAATTTTGTGCGCTACATGCTGGAAACGTATCCGGATGCGGAAGTCGTCAATGTGGACGCGCTCACCTATGCGGGCAACCTCGAAAACCTTGCGGGCTTGGAAGACGACAAGCGTTACACTTTTGTCCGGGGCGACATCAGCCGCATGGAGGACGTGCGTGGTGTCTTTGACCAGCACCGATTCGATGCGATCCTGAACTTCGCGGCGGAGAGTCATGTGGACCGGAGTTTGCACTTTGGCGCCGAGGCGTTCATACAGACGAACGTACTGGGAACTCAATTGCTGCTGGACCTTACACGACAGCATGAGGTGCCGCGCTATGTGCAGATTTCGACCGACGAAGTCTACGGGAGCCTCGGTGACGACGGACGTTTTACGGAGGAGACCCCCATTGCGCCGAACAATCCGTATTCGGCCACCAAGGCCGGCGCCGATTTTCTTGTGCGGGCCGCGGCGCATTCGCACGGGCTTGACGCGGTCATTACGCGTTGCTCGAACAACTACGGTCCGTACCAGTTTCCCGAAAAACTCATCCCGCTGATGATCGCGAATGCGTTGGAGGACAAGCCGCTGCCGGTATACGGTGACGGGATGCACGTGCGCGACTGGATCTTTGTCCGCGACCATTGTTCCGCCATTGATGCCGTGCTGCGGAAAGGCCGGACGGGAGAAGCATACAATATCGGTGGCATGTACGATGTGCCCAACATTGAAATCGTGAAGCTGATCCTCAAGCACCTCGAAAAGCCAGAGTCGCTGATCACCTATGTAAAGGACCGGCCCGGGCATGATCGCCGATACGCGATGGATAACACCAAGATTCGCGCCGAATTGGGTTGGGAACCCGCCTACACCTTCGAGCAGGGACTGAAGGAAACGATCAATTGGTATCTGGCCAACGGCCCCTGGCTTGAGCATGTGCGGTCGGGGCAATACCGTCAGTATTACGAGACGCTGTATGCCGGCCGCTGAAACGGCGTCCGGACGCAGTGGGCTGTCGCGCGGTCACGGCGCTGCGGCCTTTGCGCTGCTGATCTTCGCGTGGGCCAGCCAGCCGTTGTTCCTCAAGTATTTTACGGGATACCTGGATGGTTGGACGGTCAACGGGGTCCGTTACGGTATGGCGGTCGCCATCTGGTTGCCGTACCTGTTGTTCCATGTCCATCGCGGAGGTCTTACACCCGGCATTTATCGCGACGCATGGATCCCCGCCGGATGCCATTTGTTCGGACAAATCTGCTGGGGCTTGTCGCCCTATTACAATGACGCCAGCGTCATGCATTTCATCGGGCGCAGCACGTTCCTGTTTATGATCATCTTTGGCTTCTTCCTCTTGCACGAGGAACGACTACTCTTCGTGCGGCCCGTCTTCTGGCTTGGTGTGGCGGGGACCATCGCGGGCGTGCTCTTCATGTATGCCGGTGGGACGGACATCGGCAGTACGTCGCCTTTAGGTGTGTTGTTACTGCTGGGTGCCGGTGCGGGTTGGGCGTCCTACGGCGTTACCATAAAGAAATACATGCATCGCCACAGGGCGCGTTTGAGTTTTGCCGTTATCAGTTTGTATACCGCACCGGCGTTATGGGTGGCGATGTTCCTCATGGGGGACTGGGCCCAGATTGCGCACGTCCCACTGCCAACATGGGGCTGGATCTTCGCGTCCGCCGTGACCGGCATCGCTCTGGCCCATGTGATGTTGTATGTGGTGTTGAAACAATACGGGCCCATCGTATCCGACGGCGTGTTCCAGTTGATCCCGTTTGTCACCGTGGTCGGCGCTTACATCCTGTTCGGTGAACGGATGACCCCGCTCCAATGGGTGGGCGGCTGTGTCTTGATTGGCGCGGCCTACGCTTTGTTGTTGGCTAAACGCGCGGCCGGGACGCCGCCGGGCGCGTGACTTATCTATCCAGTATCTCGCGCACCTTGGCGATAAGCGTGGCGGTGTTAAACGGCTTGTGCAAAAAGTCGATTCCGTCATCCAGCAGTCCGCGTTTGGCGATGATGTCATCGGTATAGCCGGAGACGAACAACGTCTTCAGATTCGGCAAGCGGGACGTAAGGTGCCGACTCAATTCCTGGCCGCTCATGCCCGGCATGACCACATCCGTGATCAGCAGGCGGATGTCGTGCTCGCTGGACTCCGCCAATCGTAAAGCCTTTTCGGGGTGCTCGGCCGTCAGCACGCGATAGCCGCACTGTTCGAGCATTTGACTTCCGATATGCAGGATGGGCGCCTCGTCTTCGACAAAGAGAATGGTCTCATCGCCCTGCGTTTCCTCCTTCGGAGCGGCCGCTTCATCCCGGCGCGCCTGACGCGCGCGCGGCAGGTATATGTTGAATATGGATCCCTTGTCGGGGCCGGTCTGCACGTCGATAAACCCGCCGTTCTGTCCGACAATCCCGTACACGATCGATAGCCCCAATCCGGTGCCGTGGCCGAGTTCCTTCGTGGTGAAGAACGGCTCGAAGATACGGCCGGCCACCTCGTCCGTCATCCCGGAGCCGCTGTCCTTGATGGAGAGCAATACATAATCGCCCGGCTCAATGCCCTCGTGCGCCCGGCATTCCTCTTGATTTAGCGCGACATTGCTTGTACGGAGGGTCAGCGTGCCTGCGCCGTCCATGGCGTCGCGCGCGTTCAATGCCAGATTGGCTATAATCTGATTGGCATGCGTGGGATCAAGGGCAATCGCCCATAAATCAGTGGCGGCTTTCCAGTCCACCTTGATATCCTCGCCGATCAGGCGTTCAAGCAGGCGCAATGATTCCGTCACGACGTCGTTCAGATTAATCACGGTCGGATGCGCGGTCTGCCGCTTGGCAAAGGCAAGCAACTGGTTGGTCAAGTCGGCCGAACGCCGTCCCGCCAGAAGAATTTCTTCGATGCGTTGCCGTGCCGATGCATCCGTGGTCTTTTTTCGTTGGAGCATTTCCGCATGCCCGAGAATGACCTGGAGCATGTTATTGAAATCGTGCGCGATACCGCCGGCCAATTGACCAATGGCTTCGACGCGCTGTTTCTGTTGCAGTTGCTCCTCCATTTGCTTGCGGGAAGTGATGTCTTCCTGCAACGCAAGATAATGCGTTGGCTTACCCGACCCATCATGAATAGGTAGTACCGACGAGCGTTCCCAGTAAAGCGAGCCGTCCTTGCGCCGGTTGCGGAACTCGCCTTTCCAGTGCTTTCCGCTGGAAAGGGCACGCCATAATTCGTCGTAAACTTCAGGCGGCGTCTCCCCCGATTTGAGAAGGTTCGGATGACGTCCACGCACCTCGTCCAGCGTGTATCCCGTCGTACGGCTGAATTGTGGATTCACATACTCGATGCGCCCCTCCAAATCGGTGAGGATGACGGACACCGGACTTTGCTCCACCATGCGTGATAGTTTGCGTAATCGGTCTTCCGTTTCGCGCCGTTCGATCACCTGTGACATGGTGTGGGCGAGTGTTTCAAGCACCTGGCGGTCTTCCTTTGACCAGGAACGTTCCGTACGTACGGCGTCAAAGCCGAGGAAACCCTTCAAGGCGCCGCGCCAGGCCAGCGGCATCACGAGTACGGACCGGATATCCTGCGCCTCCAAAAGGCCACGCTCATAGGCTCGGTCGTCCGGCATATCGGCCACGCAGGGGATATGCACAATTTCAAAACGGGTCAATTGATCGATCCACCACGTGATGCGGTCCAGCCGAATATTCTGCAGGTTATCCGATTCGGAGCGAACGCCCCGCGCGCACCACTCGTGTGTGTTGCTCACCGTCTGCGCGTGTTCGTCGATAAGAAAGAGATAGCTGCGATCGACGTGTGTCAGCTCGCCCACTTCGCGCAATGTTTCATGGATGGTCGCATCTACATCATCGCTCGTCAGATTGATGTAGCGTAGGGACACGCGGGCCATGAACGCTTGCATGTTGAGATGGTGTTGCAGCGTTTCTTCCACCTGCTTGCTCTTTGTGATGTCGCGTCCGATCGACTGCCATTCCATCACCTGCCCCTCATCATCGAGGATCGGCGCATCCGTCCATTCCATCCATTGGACATCTTGCGTACGGTCCGCCACACGATGCGCATACCGGATGCGTCGAGGGGTTCGATTCATGTCATCGCAGTTACGGCGAACGGTGTCCCTTTCTTCCGGAGGAACAAGATCCATCCACAGACTGCCAAGCAGTTTTTCCTGTGATTTCCCGAAATAGTGGCAATAGGCTTTATTGACGTAGGTCAGCGTGGTGTCGGGCAGCCAGCGGCATACACATTCAGTGGCGTCTTCCACCAGCGCGCGATAACGCGCCTCGCTTGCCTGCAACGCTTC
>SKZA01000027.1 GCA_007127595.1 Kiritimatiellia bacterium | reverse complement strand
TCCCCACGATGTCAAATACCGTGTCTTCGCGGGTGGTCTGCGATCCCATGCCAAAATGTTTGAAGGAATCCATCCAAGCGGCCCACTCTTTGTTATTCGTCGTAACGAGGCCGCCTTCGCCGGTCGTGATGAACTTGCGCGGATAAAAACTGAACGCCGAAATATCGGCCCAAGCCCCCGTCTTCCGCCCCTGATATTCGGTGCCGATCGAGCAGGCCGCGTCCTCGATGATGTGAAATCCGTATGTGCGCTTCAACTCGTCCAGGCGATCATAAGCCAGGGGGTGACCGAAAAGGGACACGGGCATCAACGCCTTGGTACGCGGCGTAATCAATGACTCAACCTTGTCCAGATCGAGCAACATGGTGTCCCGCTCCACGTCCGCGAGCACCACGGTGGCCCCGACAAGGTTTACGACGGACGCCGTGGCCGGGTAGGTGTAATCCGGGACGATGACCTCGTCGCCGGGCCCGATCCCGAGTGTCCGCAACGCCATGTCCAGTCCCACCGTACAATTGCACACGGCAAACGCGTGCGCACAGCCGATGAAATCGCGGCACTGTTTCTCAAACGCCTTCGTGATGGGCCCTTCCGTCCAATACCCGCTGTCGAGGACTTCCAGCACATCGCGCTTGAGGTCCTCGTTCAGATAGGGCTTGGATAGAGGGATACGCCTCATGACGCGACCCCTGCGCTCTTCTGGCGCATGGCGACTTCTTCCTTATGTCGCGCGCGCCATTCAATCAGTGACTTCATGCCCTCCTCAAGGTCGATCGTCCACTCGAAGCCCAACTGCTCCTTCGCCGCCTTCGGGCACCCCACGCGATTGGTGACAAAATACTGGTCCGCAGGCTGGAAGTTGATACCCAGATCCTCGCGCCCCGTGAGTTTGAGCAGGACCTCCACCAGTTCCTTGATCGTGGTCTTGACGCCACGCCCGACATTGAAGAAGCCGATTGGGCAGTCCGCCTGCATGGCACAGATATTTGCACGAGCAATATCCGTTACGTGGATGAAATCATACGCCTGCGATCCATCACCGAATACAACAGGCGCCTCATTGCGATCGATATTGTCCAACGCCTTCATCATGACCGCCACATACGCGCCATGATAGTCCTGTCGGGGGCCGTAGACGTTCATATAGCGCAAACCGACGCCGTTCACCCCGTACCGCTTGTGGTGCGCCTTCAGCATGGCTTCCCCGGCGATCTTTGTTGCGCCATAGAAGGTCCAGCAATTGTACGGATGCTCTTCCGTCATTGGTTCCTCGAGGGCGTCACCATACACACTTGCACTGGAAGAATAGACCAACCGCTGAATGTTATGCCGACGGCACGCTTCAAGCACATTGAAGGTTCCGCGGACATTCACTTCGAACGCCGACTGCGGATACTCGTTACAATGCAAGAGCCATAGGGCCGCGAGATGGAAGATCCCGTCTACTCCCCTCATGGCGGCATCCAGGATATCCGGTTGCAGGATATCGCCCCCTAATGGGAAAACGGAACAGCGCGGATCCTTCAGGGCGTCCGCGAGGTTCTCCCGGCTGCCCCGAACAAAATTATCGAAGACGATGACTTCGGCAACGTCTGTCTTCAGCAACTCTTCCACCACATGCGAACCGATCAGACCGGCCCCGCCGATCACCAACATCTTCTTACCTTTCACGTCCATGTCATCTCCCAGGAAAAGTGTCGTACTCTATTGGAAGGCGCGCTTCATGCACAGCAGATTCTGCGTGTCCTCACTTCACCCAGCCCCAATACAAAGAAGGGATGAAGGGCTTTACGCTCTTGGGCAGCCGTATCCCGTATTCCCGCGCCTTGTCGGAAAGATACGCGCTGTCTACTTCATGCCCGGCGGCATGCACACTCTGCAAATCATCCATGTCTGTGGGTCTCGGTGGCTGCGCCATTAATCGCATAAATCCATGGTCCATCGAGGCTCCGCCCGATAAAGCTCAGCCGCAAAACCACCCGCAACGGCAAACAGCACATCGGCTTGCCGAAAGGCCTTTACGGCTTCTGAGAATAGGGCTTTAAGCGACATGCGTCTTTCTGGCGTGGTCGTAATCCAATGGGATCCGATCTATAATAAAGCGCCCGCAGAATCTCACTCCGCGCAGTCGCCAAAGGCAATTTGGACATCACACTCACATTGTAAATGTCTAAATATTTATACGTTTTACAAGAAGAATCTTTTGCAGGACAAGAAATGAAAGGAACTCCTGCTGGGTGATGCATGGTCAAGAAGATTGAAGATTCTGAATGATGTTATGGCGCCATGGGCGGCGCGGACTACCGCCCTACGTTCCATGTCCTCGCCGCGTTCCCCTTCGCGATTCGGCGCGATTGAGAACTGAATAAGGAATACCGAACACTGAAAACTCAGGTTTCAGGTCTCACCCCTCATCCCTCTCTTCATACACCGCTTCCAACTTTCCGGCGCTCGCCTCCCAACCATGATCCCGCACAGCCTTGTCACGGTTCCATGCCCCCATGCGACGTCTCATGTCACTGCTTTCCAAAAGCCGCAGTCCCGCTTTCGCCAATGACAGCGGGTCGGCGCGGCTGGTCACAAGACCTCCGGGCACTTCGCGGATTCGCTTTCCTTCCACATCGTCGGCAAACCGGCCCGCCGGGTCGGGGTCCGCATACACCCACTGTTTCTCGATAGGCGCCATTGTATCGCCAATAAGCCCAGGCACCCATCCACAATCGGTGGTGACCACGGGCAAGCCCGATGCCATGGCTTCCACGGCGGCAAAGCAAAAGGATTCATACTGACTGGAAATCACCTTCACATCCGCGGCGGCAAATACGGCGGGCAGGTCGTCAAAGGGTACTTCACCGAGAAACAGGACGCGGTCCGTCAACCCGGCCTCCTTCACCTGTGTGCGGATCGAGTCGAGCAAGGGACCGCTCCCGACGAGAACCAGCCTGGCCTTCGACACCTGCCGCGCCATAAGCGCAAACGCCTTGATGAGGAGCGCATGATTCTTGAAGTCTTGAAAACGAGCCACATACAACAAAACCATGTCTTCCGGCGCCATGCCGTGTCGTATCCTGAACGCACTTTCCTGCGGACAAAAACGCGTTGTATCCACCGCATTGGGGATGTCGTGACAGTCGGGACGAACGGATGCCCGAATTTTCGCGATCGACGTTCCGCTTGCGATCAACGCATCCGCCTTCTGAATCCCACCGGACGGGTCGTAGGCGTTGGGCGCAGTGAGGCGAAGGACGAGTTTCGGGATTCGAGATTCGGGATTCGAGATTCGGGATTTGAAGGACGAGACGAAGGTGGGGAGTTCGCAGACTTGGATGATGTCGAATTGGTCACGGTGTTTCCACGCCCAACGGGCGGCCAACTTCTCGAAGAGCCAGAATTCCGCCACACGCAAGCGCCACCCGGCCTTGACTCGATCCCACGGGAACCACGGGAACATGGGCGCGCGGAGTGTGACGGAGGTCAGATATCTGAGTTCAGAGGTCGGAGGTCCGAGGTCGGACTTCTGACTTCTGACTTCTGACCTCTGACCTCTGACCTCTGACTTCCGACTTCTGACTTCTGACCTCTGACCTCTGACTTCCGACTTCCGACTTCCGATCGGCAAACGCGCGCGCCCGAAGAGAGAAATCCCGCTCAGAAACGTGATCTGGTGGCCCATTTGCGCCAGATGACGGGCGATTTCGAGATCAAACGTCTCGCCACCGCCTCGTTCCATCGAGGCCATGCGATTGATGAAAAGTATGCGGAGCATGGGGATAGGTTGTAGGTTGCAGATTGATGGTTAAAGGTTGAAGGATTGGTCCTTGGTCCGTGGTCCTTGGTCCGTGGTCCCGTTGACCCTGACTTCAGATATCAGATTTCCGACCTCGGACTTCTCTTCACTTATACTTCAGCTCGATATTCCGAAACGTTCCAACCATTTTCGTATAAAGTTCTTTATCGGCGCGGGAATAAGTGTTCGCCACGTGGGTCGCATGGCGGCCGGGATTTCGTATGAGTCGATAGATAGCGATTGCACACGGCGATCCGGTTGATCAGGGAGCGACCGCAGCGCGGCGGCATACGTCTCTGCCGTTTGATTAGCAGAAAAGTTTGTGGCGATGCGTTCTCGGGCGGCCGCCCCCATTTGTGCGCATCGATCAGGGTTGGCCGCTAATCCCGCGATAGCCTCCGCGAACGCCGACGGATCGCCCACAGCGGCCAATATCCCGCTTCGGCCATCCTCGATAATTCTATCCACCGAACCTCGAATGCGGGCGGCCACGGAGGGACAGCCCGCACCCATCGCTTCAAGCAACGCGTTGGGACAACCTTCAAACCTCGACGGTAAGACAAAACAATCGGCTTCCGCGAGCAAGGCCCCTACCTGTTCCAGTGGAAGATTGCCCGTCATCCGTACGCGGTTCAGTATGCCCCGTTTCGTGAAACCTTCGTGCAATCGCTTTTCGTCAGGGCCTGCACCCACTACGTTCAAGTGCGCATCGACCCCCAATCGGCACGTTTGCTCCAGGATCTCGGGCAGCAAAAGTACGCCTTTGTCCAGGTCCCAAAGCCGTCCCGAATACAGTAGCCGGAAAGGCGCGCCGTCGCGTCCATAGGATCTGGAAGGTGTGGACTCAACCGCCACCACCCCGTTATAGACCACCCGGACCCTCTCTTCGGGTACGTGATATCGGGTTACAAGATCGTCACGCACACGGTGACTCACGGCAAAGATCAGGTCCAAATGAGGCGCAATGGCACTCGTCGGCGCATACGCGCCGCGGGTAATCATGGGAACCCGTGCGGCGGTCCGGATCGTGCGCGGGAGATAGCGCACCAGATTGACGCACAGTGTGTCCGAGCCGGGTAGCACAATCACAGCGTCATACCCTTCCCTTTCGAGATGCCTAATCAACACGTCGCAAGCCGCAATGGGATTGTCGTCCGGAAATGCGACATAATCGACATGGGGCTCCTCGGCAAATCGTGATTCGGCGAATCCTTCCCCGTTGACAGGCGGTATGCATCGCAATGCCACGCCCCGCTCGCTCAAGAGCGGATGGATTCGCTTGAAAAAGG
>SKZA01000326.1 GCA_007127595.1 Kiritimatiellia bacterium | reverse complement strand
ATCAGCGGCCCGGCCGTCCGCAATTGTTCCTGGGACACTTTCCGGCCACGCGGATCAAAATAGACGTATCTTTCCGATTCCAGATAATCGATCCGGCCGTTTTCGCTGATGCGCGAGAACGCAAGGATGTCCTCGCCTATCGCCAACCAACCTGAAGGCGGCAACGCGTATTCTGCGTCACCCACACGCACATTCCATGTTTCTTCATCGGAACCATTGATCCATACCTCCAAGTCGCCCGGATAGCGCAGATAAAGCTTGGACCTGCGCCACGTTTCGTTGGCTAACGCTTGTTCGGCGGTCAAATACGTTGAGCCGTCCCAATACATGATGCGGGTCGGCGCATGTAGCAGATAGCGTTCCTGCAATGCGCGCATGGCAAAGTAGCTGCGCGCGGTCAGATCCGGCCGGTCCGGCACGACCACGAGGCGCCCCGCATGACCGTAAGCGAGTTGACGGGCCAGATACGCGTCGAGGTCCTCGTCCGAACGGATCGCATCGGTCGCCCCCGCGCCGAAGGTGACGGACAGGGGATGCACGCGCGTCAATTGGAATACCGGCGCGTAAGGTCCCCTTTCCGCATTGGGTTGCCCATCCACGAGACCGTCCGCCAGCCCTGCGTAGTATCGCCCGCCTTCCGCTTGGGCGATGACCCATCCATCGGACGCACTTCCCAGTTCGAGCATCAAGTCGCCATCGGCGAAGAGGACTTGGGAGAAAGTCCCCGCTCCGGGCGTGCGTCGATCGTAATCCGTAAACACCCACGGGGGACGGTCCGTGTGCCCATCGAGCCATGCGCCCGCCGCGCCATAAGTCTCCGTTATGCGCGAGGCATGTTCGCGTACCCATTCAAGCGCATATAACGGTTTGACGAGATACGAATCGCCGCGCGCCGCGATCCAATTGCTGTCCGGCGTCCGCAAGACGGCGTCTTCCGACCAGAACGCGTTCAGCGGCGAGATCGCGCGATAATCGGCGTACAGCGCGATACGCCAACCGGCGTCCTGTTCTTCTTGAATGAACGTACAAAGAGTCGCGTCGCCGCCGCGATGCGGATTGGCGCGAAGCCGGAATGAGCGGCTATCGTTTTCATGTCGCCATACGCCGTCCGACGACACATACAAAATGTCCCGAATACCCATCCTCCGCAATGCACCGGCGCGCCGGCGTTTGATTGCATACGACTCCGGCACATCGTCCGGCAGATAGATCAAACGCGAGGTTAACGCTTCAGCGCGCGCAGCGGGGGCATGCGGGACGGCCGGCAACACATGCTCCAAACGCGTGGATACGGTAAGGACAAAGCGTTCGTGAACATCGTTACGTCGCCCGCCCGTATGGGGGTCGTAACGCGCGCCCACATGCCATAACGATTCGTTGTCGTCGTCACGACCGTCCTCCAGCGTCAGGGACGACGCGTTTGAGCGGAACGGGTCAATGAGCACCTGCACAAAAAGCGGTTCCGGATCGACGCGCCATACGCCAAGCGGCGAAATGCCGCCCGCCTTCTTCAAGCCCGGAAGGTCTATGATCGAAATGTCCGTTTGCGCCGCAGGACCGTCCCACGCAATCGCGCGCCCGTCCCGGCCGCGGTACGCAGCGTCAACGATCAGGGAACGACCGCGCGTTGAAATGCGATAGATGTCGCCCCGATCATATTCTACATATAGATGAGTGGATTCGATACGCTCCACAACGGGCGCCGGCTCATCGGACGTTTTGCCAATCAGGCGTATGGGAGGAAATAACAGTTCGCCTCCATCGCCATGCTGGTGGATGACCGAAACATGCACGCCGCTCGAGGGATCAACGCGGTACATTACGTCACCATGGTCGCCTTGCGACTTCAACTCGTAGGTTCCGTCGTTCTTTTGCGTGATCCCGGGTGGTTCCTCTGAGGCGGCGCTGGCCGGCGGCAAGGCGGCCCATTTATTCGTGGGAAATGGAAGTGTGCCCTCGCCCGTATTCACGCCTGTCTGTTGACCTTCCCGCAAATCCAGCGGTCGCTGCGGGCGCCTCGTGTAGCGAAGAGGCGAAAGTGACTCCATATATGCCGCAAGGCCGTCCATGAACAGTTGACCCGACGTATCGGACGGCAAGGCGGTGACCTCAATGCCATGGAACGCAATCGGATACGCAGCAATACGTGTCAGCTCCTCCGGCACACGCTGGTGCAACTTCCACCATCCCGACCAATCCACGCTCCCGAAATCGATCGCCACATCTTCGCCTTCCGCATTCCGCATCAAGATCCGGATATGCGGCGAAGATTGGTCATTGTCCGCGCCCTCCCCATACACCCACAGAACGAGCGTATCGATAGGATCACGAATGGTGATGGGTTCCGGTGGGATTAACCGCGCACGCCCTTTTTCGGACTCGGTACGGTAGGTCAACTCACCGACGAAATCGCCCCACAATTGTTGATCCTGGGTGCGCCCGAAGGATGCCTCCACGCCGTCGCTCGCGTCCACGCGCCAGCCCAGTAAACGCTGAAAGTCGATCAGGTGATCCTGATCGGGTTGTCGGTCTGCCCAGATGAATTCATACGGACGATGATCGAACGGTCGATATGCGGGGATGTGCTCGGCAATGCCGGGCGGCAACGCATCCGCGTCCGGCCTATCGGCGCGCGGGGCCACCATGCGACAACCGGTCAAGATCAGCAGCGCGGAGCACGCAAGAGATACGAGTGTGCGACCCGTGCGGGATCCCGGGAAAATTCGCAATAGCTCCTGCCCATGCAGGGACCTTAGGGGCCGCGCTCGCGCGGACCGCGCGCCGGGCCGGTGCTCGGTCTTCGCCAGCGAAGACCCTACAAAGGACATGACCACCCCCTGTTTCAGGTCGACCTTCATTCCCTACCTCCGGGCTTCAGGTTTCATCCCTCATCCCTCCGCCTTCTCTTCGTCAGCCTTTAAACACGATGTATTTCCGGCAGATGAAGTTGATCATGACCGACGCCACGATATTGCCGAGCTGCGACACGGTCGTCGTCGTCTCGAAAACGCGCATCAGCAGCACGCCGAATTGAACGCCGATCACAAGACTGACGGTGGACACGATCAGGAACAAGATTACCTCAATATGCCGCCGATGGCGGCCCGGATGGAAGACCCAATGGAAGTTGATGAGATAGGCCACCAGATTAGAAAACAGAAAGGCAATGCCGTTGTTGATCATGAAGTATAGGCGCCGGACCGACTCTGCCAGGTCCGGCATGTCCACGCCGAAGAATTGCACCAGAAATGCGTCTGGGTTCTTGTCCGGCAGAAGCGAGGGCAGAACCCAGAGGGACAGGATGAAAAAGATCAGCAGATGTGTCCCGGTCGCGATCACCCCGCCAATACCATACTTGATGAACTGGATAGATACGTGCGCTTCGCGGCGCGTGAACTGTGCGAGGATATGCCTCATGAGGCCGACACCGTGCGCCCGTCCAACGTCTCGGGCACGTCCCGGATCCAGGCCTTGACGGCATCGGTCAGGACGGTCACTTCCGCCACACGGCAAGTGGTTTCGCCGTGTTCGGTGGGCACGGTTACGCGATCGCCCGGGGCCGCCCCTTCGAGCGCTTGGGCCAGCTTGGATTCGCAGGAGATGATGCCCAATGCCTCGTCCCGGTCCCAGACGCCGAGGATATAGTATTGCTCGGAGCGTCCGTCGTCGTACGACAACCGAACGCCCGTTCCCATACCCGCCTTGTCCGCCGGCAGATCGGCGAAATCGGTCGGCACAACCTGCGCCAGCATCTGTTCGAGTTCCGCCTGGCGGCGCATGAGGATGCCCTGCATTTCCTTGGCGGCTTTGAACTCAAAATTCTCGCGCAGATCGCCGTGCGCACGCGCCGTGGCGATTTCCTTGCTGTTGTTCGGGATATCCACCGTCTTGATCCGTTCGTATAAGAGCTGCCGCTCGCGAAACGCCCGCAGGGACGTCACCGGCCCGCGCGCCTTTGCGGGGGCCGCATCCGCTTGGCCGGCCGAACGAGCGCTCATCAGCCGTTCCAATTCCGGATAGAGCTTGATGATATGGCCGAGTACGGACCGTTTTTCCATCGGCGGCCAGGCGGAACTCTCTTTCAGGCGCTGGAAATAGCGCTCGCGCCCTTCTTCGCCCAGCGCGTCAAACAATTGCTTCGTCCAGGCCTTTTGCTTGAAACGATCACGCAACTGGTTCTGGGCCTTCAGGCGGGAACCGGAATAGTCCTTTTCCATTTCCAAGACCATCAACTCCGCGAACTCGGCGGGCGCGCATAATTCCCATTCTTCGAGCTTGTCCATATTGCGGCTCAACCAACTCACCACTTCGACCCGGGCACGTCGTGATTGGATCAAACCCTTGATGGCGCTTCGACACGCCTCTTCGGCGCTTTCACGTGTCAACAACGCCAACACTTCGGTCAGCGAGGTAATGTCCAGCCGGGGCAATATTCGGAGCAAGGTGTCTAGCGTCCCTGCGCGGTCTACCTCCAGTAGAAACGCAATGAACGTCTTCATGTCCTTGGCGCTCATGGCGCTCAATAGATCCAGCAACCTCTCGGACTGCAAGGTCTCGCTCACGTACGCGGAGACGCCCAGGTGTTCCTCGAGTTGGCCCCCGACGGCATGAGCGAGCATCATTGCCCGCGGTTTCACCGTCGGCCCCATGAGATCCGCGCCTTTCACCACGAACATCAGCCGGTTCTCGATCGCCGCCAGATGGAGGGGGTCGGTATCCGTGTGGGCCCGCAGCGTCAGCCAATCCGAGACCTTCGCCAGAATCGCCTCGATATCGCGGTCCTGCCTGAGTTGTCTGAACCAGGATTCGTCATATGCGCCGGACGCTTCCTTGATCAGGATGGGTTCCGTGCGTTTTGTTGGAACCACCGCGTTGGGGTCCTTCTTCAACGCTTTACGGGCCGATGCCCAGAACGTCTTCCATTCCTCGGGCGGCACGATAGACGGACTCAATTTCTCCTGCAAAATGACAGCGTTGAGGGGGCCATAACTGCGCAAAGCCAACCGCACGACTTCGGCGGGGTCGTCCTGCACCAAGGCGGCCAAGCGGTCCGGGTCGGCGTGTTTGATGGCGAGGATATGGTCT
>SKZA01000391.1 GCA_007127595.1 Kiritimatiellia bacterium | reverse complement strand
TCCCTCGACATCTTCCAACATGCTTTCTCCACGCAACACGCCGACGCGCCCGCCCCACCCTGGATCGCCGGACACAACGAGAGCGGAGGAGCTATCGACAAACAGGCCGGCGCGTGGATCGTAGAGACCGGTCAACCCGCCGGCCACGGTCAGTTCCTCATTCACTTGAATCGCTCGGAACTGAACGCCGACTTGGCGTTGACCTTGGGATACGGCGATGAACCGGACACGCACTTCATCGTTCAACTCCAGGACGAGCAGGGACGCATCGTTTCGCTCGACCTGTTTTCAAACATCCGTACCACGGCCGAACGGGCATGGACGGATACGTTCATCATCCCGCTCGCCCGCTACCCGGACGCGACCACCATCGCCATCCGCCGCTTGACCGGCACGTTGCGCCTGTACGGCGTCGTCCTGTACCCGGTTCAAAGCGAAATTGTAATGACATTGGACGACGAAGATGCGCTGGCCCGCTGGCTGGGCGATACCCTGCATCCGAATCACCCGCTCATGCAAACCGTTCAAGAGGTTACTCCGCCGGATCGCGGCGAACAACAAGTCGACATGAACACCGCGAGACCGCTTACCTTTCTGGAGCGCAGTAATCCGCTCGGCCACCAAGCGCTGACCACTCCGGAATATCCGCGTTACGAACCGACCCGGGACAACTTAACCGGGACATTTGTGCCGGCTCATTCGGGCACCTCGACGGCCTTTCTCATGCCCATCCTCCAGAACCTCAAGGCCTACCATCCGAACGCGGACTGGGGTTCGCAACGGTTGTACTACGCCAGTACAGGCGTCCTGTGGTTAATGCAGGAAGATCGGGCCGCGCTCGGGATAAGCAGTTGGCCGATGTCTTCCGCGCAGCGCGAAGCCTTTCACCGCCGCTTCGGCTATCCGGTTCTCGAAGCGCGCGTAGCGTTGGACGCCGTACAGATGCTCGTCCATAAGGACAATCCGTTGGAACAGATCACGATCCCCCAACTGGACGCCCTATACGGCACGGAACGGCGGGCGGGCTATGCGGAACCAATCCGCTTATGGCCGGAACTGGGGGTGAACGCTTGGGGACCGGATGCAGCCATTCGCGCCCATGCCGTCACACTCCACTACGGCACGGCGAACTATTTTCAGGAGGCCGTACTCAAGGGCGGCCCGTGGCGCTCGGATCTCGATATCGTCGCCAACGTGCAACATGGCACGGAAAGGAGGATCGCGCAGGAACCGCGGGGTATCGGCATCAGCAACCATCTACCGCGCGGCGATGGCGTCAGGGTGGTGCCGGTCGCGCGCCAATCCGGCGAACAGGCGTATCTGCCGTTGCCTCGTCACATCTACCAGGAGCAATATCCCCTCACGCGCTTCTTTTATGTATACGTCAACGCCGCGTCCGCCGAGGATCTCTCGCCGGAGATTCGCGAGTTCTTGAATTATCTATTGAGCTACGAGGGGCAACACGAGATCGCCAAATCCGGCTCGCTGCCCTTGGACGCGCGCATGGTCCGGCTAGCCCGTCAACGCCTGGGGCTGTAGAAGCTGTCCAAGAACCTATTTACGGCTCGGCGAGACGCCTCGCCCTACCTAGAAATGCCGGCAAACTCGAGGGGTGGCACGCAGGAGCCCGTCCCTCCCAAAAAAATGGCAGATCGCTGGAGGGACGACCTCCGTGTCGTCCCAAAACGGTCAAGAGATTTGGAGCCTATTTCCGGGACACCATAGTAGACTCTTCCTCAACAAGACGCCTATCATATCCCGATCTTAGTTGATACATCTTGAGCTCACTGGATATATATCGCATTCCGGATCGAGCAACGGACGAGAAAGCACGATGTAAGAATGACTCCAACGGAAGGTTACATCAAATTTGAGTGCATCTGGGAACGGCAACCCATACCCGCAGAGGACGCCCTCTTGCGCCGACTCTCCACATTACGCAATACACTGGTCGATATGGGGCTGATCGGCCTCTATCCAGACGGCATCGGCTACGGAAATGTAAGCATACGGAACCCGCGCGGACCGGGGTTCTTTATCACGGGTACGGCTACGGGCGGCTTGAAAAGCTTGTCTCGCGAACACTACGCCTGGGTCACGGACTACTCCGTACCCGAGAATCGGGTAGTATGCCGCGGCCTTGTACAGGCGTCATCGGAATCATTGACTCACGCGGGTCTCTACGAGGCGCGTCCCCGCGTGGGCTGCGTGGTACACGTGCATTCCGAACACCTGTGGCGTTCCCTGGCCTTCCGGATTCCGACCACCGAGCGGACGTGTGAATACGGCACGCCGGAACTGTCGGAGGCGATTCGGCACTTGGGCCGATCCGGGCTTAACGACGCCGGCATCATCGTCTTGGGCGGCCACGAAGAAGGACTCTTATGCTATGGTATCGGCGAAACGAGCGCCCTGTCACAGTTACACAACGCAAAGCGCCTTCTCGCGCAGGCCGCCCGCGGCGCGAGGGAATGGCGGTTCTGGAACGCCGGGCGCTGGCCGCCCCGCGCTCGAAATGAGGTGAAGCCTTGAAGGAATCAAAGCCGGTCGAAACGATCCGCTGGGAGGACGACCAACTCATCCTGCTGGACCAAACCCGACTACCCCATCAGGTCGTGTTTGAGGCTCAACGGGACATCGAGCATGTATGGGATTCGATCAAGAAACTGAAAGTACGCGGCGCGCCCGCCATCGGTGTAGCGGCGGCTTATGGCCTGCTGTATACCGTCCGGGACCATGTCGATACCGAACGCGATACATTCATGGACCATTTGCGGCGCGGCGCGGACTTTTTGAAGAGCGCACGCCCAACCGCGGTAAACCTGGCTTGGGCGCTCGACCGCATGATCCGACATGCCGAATCATCCGACGCCACCGATGCGCCCGCCTTATATCGGTCCTTGTTCGAAGAAGCCGTACGCATCCATGAGGAGGACCGCGCGCTCTGCCGGGGCATCGGCGAACAGGGATATCCGCTTTTGTTTCCGGGTTGTCGGGTGCTTACGCACTGTAATGCGGGCGGCCTCGCCACATCGGAGTGGGGCACAGCGCTGGCGCCCATCTATCTCGCGCAGGAACGCGGCCTGCAGCCGCGCGTAGTTGCCTGCGAAACCCGACCGCTGCTTCAAGGCGCGCGCCTCACGTGCTGGGAACTGCAACAGGCCGGGGTCGAAACCACGCTCGTCTGTGACAACATGGCCGCTTCCCTTATGGCGTCATCCAGGATCGACTTGGTCATCACCGGTTGCGATCGGCTGGCGGCCAACGGGGACGCCGCCAACAAGATCGGCACACTCGGACTCGCCGTCCTGGCCAATCACTTTCACGTCCCGTTCTATATCGCGTGTCCGTCCAGCACCATCGACCCCGACACGCCGGACGGCGCCGGAATCGTCATCGAGGAACGTGACCCAAACGAGGTTCATTGCGTGGGCGATCACCGTATTGCGCCGGAAGGTATCGCGGCCTACAATCCGGCTTTTGATATAACACCCGCCGCTTTGATCACCGGCATCATCACGGACCAGGCCATCCTGCGCCCGCCGTACGAGGAGCACATCCGCAGCGCATTCGCCGACCCCGCCCTGCCTTCAAGATAACACGTTGCGTCTTGGCGCTACTTTCTTGAACAGAAGCTCGCAGAGACCCTGGTGGTGGGAATAAGCGTTTTGGCCAAGCCGGGCCACTTTGTTTTTTTTGACATGGAGAAGGTCGCAACCAAGTGGTAGCGCTAAATCTTTGCGGCCTTTGCGACCTTCCGTTCAATTCTTTATGCGCCGAGTGAAATGTGCCGTGCCGCGGCCCTTCACGGCCCTTGCAGCGGAACCACATAGAGGGGCACACGCATTTCCTCGGCAGACATGCCCCCGTGCGTTCCGACCAGCACGCCGGACGGCATGCCCGCCGGCGGCGCGTCAAAAGCATAATCCGCCCGCGCAATGAAGACATAATCCCCCACCCTCCCGCCAAGCGATGAATGTTCTTCACCCGGCCCGAAGAATCCGCCGCGCCGCAAGCGCGATCCGGGAATGAGCACCCCGACTTCCTTCAACGTGTCGCAGCACGCCACGAACTCCTTTTGCCGTGAGGCCCGAACAAAGAAGGAAACCTGCCGCGAATCACCCGCAGGGAGAGTGGCCAGACAATCATACAGTCCGTCCACCTTCGAGAGATCGATATAGCGCGACCGCGGCGTGTCCACCAACCCGTGATCGGCCGTGACGATGACCACCGTGTCGGTTCCACGGATTTCCTCTATCAACGACGCCAACACCTCATCGATGAAATCGAAATGCGCCATCGTCGTCGGATGAAGACAACCGAATTCGTGGCAACACCCATCCAGCTCGGGCCAGTACGCATAGGCCAGACCCGATTCGCCGGAACGTGCATACTCGACCACAGCCTCCTGCATGTCGCGCAAGGATTCATAGGCCCGTTTGTCTGTCCAGCGCGCGGCCGCATTCGATAACGAGCTTTTCGGAATGTGTCCATACGAAAGCAAGGCGCGGCCGCCCCGGGTGCTGTTCAAATAGGACGGCATGCGCAGATAATCGCGGAGCACGAACTCATCGGCCTTCAAGGACGAACCCAGACGCGACGCTTCAATGAGCACGTTGCCGACCATTCCCAGGTCGTGCAGGTTCAACCACCAGCTTAGTACGCCGTGCTCGGCAGGAGACGCGCCCGTGGCGTACGTGGTCACGGCCGCCGCGGTCGTGGCGGGGAAAACACTGGAGATCACGTCGTGATGATGTGCCGCAAAGAATCGCTGACCGAACCCCTCTTCAAGATACACATCGAGCTGATGCTTCCCGAGGCCGTCGACCAGCAGATATACAATCTTGTCGAATCCCTTCAGCCCCTCCACCGCCGGCTTCTTCAAGGGCTTATGGGGCGATTGACCGCCACGGGCGTGGATGATGGTCGAGAGCAGATTGACGATGGAAGCGCCATCGTAATCGGGCTTGTAGAACCCCTTCAGCGTTCCTGTGCAAATCGGCGGCATAAAGGGATCCTATGAAAGACGCTCGGCCTCCGGCAAGATGGTTCTTGTCCGCACCGGCGCTTCCCATCTGCTGAATATTACGGCCGTTCAGGGTACGGATAGACGATAGAT
>SKZA01000323.1 GCA_007127595.1 Kiritimatiellia bacterium | reverse complement strand
GAGCACATCCGCCGGATCACCTCTTGAAAGGCCGCGGTGGTCGAGGCGCCGAGAAGTTCCTTCTTTCGGGCGGGTTGCGCCAGCATGCGGGAAAGGGACGCCAAGAGACGCAGGTGTTCGGCGTTCCGCTCCGTCGGCGCGAATACCACAACGAAGAGATGCACCGGCCGCTCATCCAGCGCGTCAAATTCCACGCCTTTCGGGGCCGCACAGGCGTAGACCACGAATTCCTCTAAGCCCTCCACGCGCGCATGTGGAATGGCCACCCCTCCGCCGAGGCCGGTGGAGACCATGGCTTCCCGTTCCGACAACAGTTCGTACAACCGCTCCGCGCCGAATGGTTTCAACGCAGGCCATTCCGCCGCCATGGCAGCCATCTTCCGCAGCGCCTCGTCCTTGTTCGCCGCAGAGAATTCAACCCGGCAGAGCCCGTCCGCCAATGTGTCCGCTATTCTCATCATTCCATCTTGTTCACCCTGATCACGGCATACTTCAAAAACACGGGTGAAGCCAGCTCATTAATGATGATCGACATCAAGACCACATTCACGAGCAGCGTGAAATCTTCGTAGATCGCGGTCGTCCCGCGCAGTGCTTCCAGCGCCGGAGACGTTTGGATCAAAAGGACAAACCCCAAAGCGATGCCGCCCTTGGAAAACATGCACATCCCGAGATGCCGACCCACGGTATCCTCCACGCCGCTAAGCCGACAACCCAGCCATGCGGTTCCATACTTGCCGGCGTCCCGGATGACAATGTACCCGATACCGATGAGCAACGCCGGCCCGGCGGCGAAGACGCGCGGATCAATCTCCAATCCGGCAATGATAAAGAAGAGCGCGTAAATGGGCGGCGTAAAGGGTTCCAACGCCCGGAAGACGCGTCGGCTGCCCATCGGAAATTGCGCGACCGCCGCCCCCATCGCCATGTTCGTCAGCAAGGGGGATAAATGCAATGCGATCGCGGCGCCGGTGACAACAAATACATATCCGATGGTGATGATCATTAACTCGTTGCGGCTCTGTATACGGCGCAAAAGAAGCGCAAGCGGAAGGGCCGCGAGGCCGCCACCGATGACGGACAACGCAATCTCGCGGACGGACTCGCCGAGAATCGAATAGGTCCCCACATCGCCCAGCATGTTGATCACGACCGTGAACGCCAGTCCGAACAGCACCACCGTGATGGCGTCCGTCAAGGCCACGACGCCAAACAGGTAATCGACAAAGCGGCCATGCGCCCGCATGTGATGAATCTCCGCCACAATGATTGCGGGGGACGTGGCGCACGCAATCACCGCCAGCAGAATGGCATAGGGATGACCGATATTCACGCGTGCAAACGCCGCGTCCAGCGCAAGGCAACCGAGCCATACGATCAGAAAGGTTCCGACCAGGCTGATCAGCGAAATCTTCACAACGGTCCCGCCGATCCGCCGCAGTTTGGTCCGGGAAAACTCCGCGCCGATCGTCAAGGCGAGGAAACCGATAGCGACCTCCGTCACCACATGCAGCATCTCATTCATTTCGAGCCGCACCACGCCCGTCGTGTATGGACTGACCAGCAACCCTGCGACGATGAACCCTGTGATTTCCGGCAGGCGCACCCGCATCGCCAACTTGCCCACGCCGTAACCGACCAGCAAAAGCAAGCCGAGCAGGAACAACGGATGCTCGGTAAACATCCGCTTCAATTCCAGCATGGCTTCCGGACTAACCATATACCTGGCGCTTTCTGGGACGTATGGTCCACGCTCCGCGGCATCGCCCTCTACCTCTCGTATAGCGAAAACGAGGAGGTGGAGCAAGTCTAGCCGACAGGAAAACAATTTCTACGCATCATCTCGAGATGCACAGGGGACCATGTATGAGAGGGAAACCCCGACTCCATGTTCAGGTCATCACAGGAAGACGTAGCGTAGTCGTCCGGGTTCGTTAGATCGCTGTGTCGTTCATATTTGAATACACAACTTACAGATCGCGTCCTATACTGTGTCTCACGCAACCAGTGTTACCGCCCGACATCACCCGAAAGGAAACTGTCATGAGTGCGAAAACCCTGACCGCCGCTGAACACTATGCTCCCCTTGCGTCGCAACGTTCAATCCGCCTTCCCACGTGGCGCAGTTGGCGTGCACGCGTGACGAAGACCCTGTGTGCCCTGTTTGTCGTCCTGCTCACCGCGTCCTGTGCCACCATTGATCCGGTTACCGGCAATAAGGTCTACAATATCTGGACCATTCAGGACGACATTCGGATGGGCGCCGATGTCTATAAGGACATGCAGAAATGGGCAAAGGATGAGGGGATCCCCATAAATCAGGACAAGGAGCGCGTGGAACAATTAAATCGTATCATGAACGATATTGCCGCCGTGTCGCATATGCCCGATCTACCCTACGAAGTGATGCTGCTGGAGACCAATATGGTCAATGCCTTTGCGCTGCCGGGCGGCAAGTTTATCGTGCTTTCCGGGTTGTATGATGAGGAAGACGGCCTGGTGCGGGACGAGGATGAGCTGGCCTTTGTGATGGCGCATGAAATCGCGCATGTCAATTGTCGACACTCCACCCGGGCTATGACCCGGGCCATGCCGGTTAATCTGCTGCTGCTCGGAGGAATGATTTATGCAGAGATTAAGGACAAGGATGACCTGCAACTTATTCTGGGAGGCGCGTTCCTCCTCCACGAGGGATTGGTGATGACCAAGTACTCCCGGAGAGACGAGCGAGAAGCCGACGAGGTCGGTCTGATGTACATGGCGCGGGCCGGTTACGACCCGCAGGCGGCGGTCCGACTCTGGGAGCGCGCGGCGGAAGAGGAAGCGCGATTCATGAAGAATGTCAGTTTTCTTTTGACCCATCCCCCCAGCAGTGAACGGGCCCGCCTGTTGCGACGGAGATTACCCGCCGCCCTCGCCGCCTATGAAGAAACCAAGGCGATGTCCTTGGCCCACGGGGCGGAACAGCGCATTGAACCGGGCCCGTCCTTGCGGGATGAGCCTGGGCCGCGCTGGTCGCGCGTCCCCGACCCTGAACGGGCGCTCGTGTCTCCGCGCGACAACGTGCCCGCGCAATAGAGTATGCGACCGCGGAATTCAAAATCACGGATGCATACGGATTCACACGCGCAGTTCATGGCGGGCGTCAGGCCTGGGTGGTTTCGCGTGCCCGGCGTCTCCGGGCTAGGTACCACATGGGCAAAACGGGAAGAGTTACGGCGATCGGAATAAGCAACAAGGCAGAAAACAATTCCAGACCGGTGATGTCGAGAAAGCCGTACGTGAGCGTTTCGTGCACAATGAACACAATGAGGGACCCCCAGACAAGACCCGTTACTATCGCCAGCAGCTCGCGCAAGGGCAGCGCCCGGGTTGCGATAACCACATAAACGAGCCAGAGCATGGCGGCGAAGGCAAAAAAGACAATTTCCGGTTCCGGAAAATGAATGAAGTAAAGGGCACCGAAGACCAAAGCGGACAACATCGCCGAACCGACAAAGGCCATACCGAAGAAGCGATTGATCCGGCGCCGGTCTTCCGGTTCCAGTTTCCTGCCAAGATGCCAAAATGGCAGAACGGAAAGCGTGGCGGCTGGCGGAATGAGCAACAACCCTGGAATCATTGTTGGCCAATGGACGGCGAGATAGCCCTGTTGTTGACTTATGACCGCGGTGATCAGTGAGAGGAAGCCCCAGACGAGACCGACCGCGATCGCCAGCAGATTACGCAAGGGCAGCGCCCGTGCTGAAATGACCGCATAAACAAGCCAGAGGATGCCGGCAAATGTGACGAGGGCTTCGTCTGGCGAACGAATCAAGGATGGCGTGGTGGTGTAGGCCAGAATGGCCCAAACCACCGAGCCAACAAAGGCAAGAATAAAGAAGAGGATGGTCCGCCCCCAAGTTCTCGCCGTACTACATTCTTGCATGTGATGATCTCCTATTTTCTGGCTTCAAATACGCAGGCAACATGAGTGCTTCACTCCTCTGGCACGCCTTGGCGGATTTGCCGGGCAATCCAGCGGGTCAAACCGATGGGTTGGCCGGTAATCGTGCTCTGCGCTCCCATACCCCAGTCGCGCAAGCTCATGCGTTGGTCGTTTGTTTCCACGAAATACAAGCCGAACGGCGGCAGCTCCTCACTAACCACGGCTTCCGCCGTGGTCCCGTCTTCCGCCTCCGACTGCACACGCCAGGCGGTGAATGAGCGATCGCCGTGCGTGATCACTTCTTCCCCCACATCCTGACGGGTCCATTCATACTCAGCGTCCACAATGGGGTCGTCGCTCCCCCGCAGCCACCTGCGCCCCAGCCGCAGCGGGTCATCGAATCCTTCAATCTGAAGAATCATTTCGCGCGGATCGCCCGGCCCGTCGGAGGTCTCGCGTGCCAGGTAATTGATCACCACCCGGGGGTCATCGGGGATGCGCACATCGATTTCGAGCCAGCGATAGGGGCGACGTCGCGAAAACCATGTGCGCCGTACGTGCTCCTGACCCAGGATGGACATGCGCAGGATGTACGTGGAGTCATCCGTCTTGTCGAGGATCTCGTACTCGGCCCAAGAGCCCTCTATGAACTGAAACACATCGCCGACAATAATGGGAGGCGCATGACTCGGCATAGGCGGTTCGCCGGCGTGAACGGCTCCTGTGTACGACAATGATACCAGAATGATTCCCGCGAGTAGTGCATGGTAGAAGTATTTCATGATGTGCTCCTGGTTCGTTCCTTTATTGCAATTTGCCCTTTCTCAATGCTGTCTCCTTTTCGACGTCCATAAGAATTTCGTATTCATGGACAATCCGAGATGAAGGGATTCCCCCATAAAGACCTACCGCCGGTTTCATCCACTCCCCCGCCGTAGCGTTTCGGATGACCTCGCCTCATGTGAGAAGCCTCCGAAGCTGTCTGGTTAGATAGTATAATGAGACCTTGCATTGCGTTTCATCACATCAAAAAACGGGACCAGCCGCCGTACCACTTGATTCGGCGCAGTTGGCGCAAAGCCGCTGGATCGTCGACTTCCGGGAAATGGCCGACATCGCGGTAATGCTCGAAGAAATCCTCTTGGCGCGGCGGGACAATATTGTCCATGTCGACGGGTTCAAATGAACTCATGTAACGCTGCGGCCAGATATCAAG
>SKZA01000248.1 GCA_007127595.1 Kiritimatiellia bacterium | reverse complement strand
CGCGGGCGTTTTGATAGTCGTTGAGGATGATGTGCGGCCGCACGCCACGCTCGATCAGCGCAGGCACCATGCCTCGCAATAGCGTGGTTTTGCCTGCGCCGAGAAAGCCGGTGATGAGGTAAAGCGGCGTCATTCCGCGCCTTCGGTCATAATTGTGGCATTGCTGATATGCGTGATCCACTTGCGCTTCGATCCGGCTTCCGTAATCCGGATAAAACCGCTCGCGATGCAGTATTCCACTTCCTCCGCTTTCACGGGCTCGTCGGCGCACTTGGTGCAGCCGCCTTTTAAGTAGACCGAAGCGTTCTTGATGACGTTTGTAGCGAATTGGCTCATTGGTTCTCCTCTTGGTTATATTGCATGTGACGGCAAGAAGATACTTGTTGATAATCAATTATCAAATAAATTCGTGTTGATGTAAGAAATTAATCATGATAATTATACATCATGAAGCGCACACAAATACAATTACCTGATCATTTGTTCGAATCCGCGCGGTTGCTTGCCAGGCGCCAAGAGATTTCGTTTGCCGAACTGGTCCGGCGCGGATTGGAATACCTGGTCGCCACCCAGCCGCGTCTTTCGGATACAGGAGCAAAATGGGAATTGCCGCCCGCGTTAGATTTGCGCGCCCGGAATCCATTTACATGCGAAAACTGGCGAGCCGCTATTTACAGTGATCGGCTTTGCGTTGCGGACCCGCCCGCTTCCTATAAGGCGCGGAAGGGGAAAAGGAAGAAGTGATTTCCTGCGACACCAACATCCTCTTTCATGCTTGTGATGCTGCGTCGTCGTCCCATGAACGCGCGCGCCAATTTCTCTCCGGGCACCAACGGAATCAGCGGTTCGTGCTCTGCGAACAGGTGTTGATGGAGTTGTATGTTCTTTTGCGGAATCCGGCGGTCTGCAAGAATCCACTTTCAGCAGCGGACGCGGTAGCCGTGATCCAAACGTTTCGGAGCAATCCGGCGTGGCGCATCGTAGATGCGGTTCAAGACGGTCGCATGATGCAGCAGGTCTGGGAATGGGCGGCTCAACCCGATTGCGCGCATCGCAGGATATTCGATCTACGGCTGGCCGCCACTCTGCTCGCTCACCGCGTCGAGGAATTTGCCACCTGCAACGTGAAAGACTTTGAGGAAGCGGGATTTGCCAAGGTTTGGAATCCGTTGATTGAAGGAGCGTGACGCCCATTTCCGTCTATGACTCACCCCTTTATCTTCCGATAGATCCAGGCGGGCAAGACCGGTGCGAGGGCGGCGGTTGCCATGGTCGGTCCTCCGGGTAGATCGAGGAGAAACGATGTCGTCAGTCCGACAAAGGCTGCGGCGGCGCCCAACACCACCGCGGTGAAGACCACTTTGGGGAAGGCGCGGAAACACATTAAAGCGGCGGCGGGCGGACCAATCAACATCCCGAACGCCAGCATGCTGCCGGCGCTGTTCATGACCGCCGCCAACCCAAACCCGAGACACAAGAAGAGCAAAGCGTTCCATGCGCGCACCTTCAAGCCCAGCGTCTGGGACATGACGGGGTCAAAACTGCTGACCACAAACTTGCTCCAGCACAGGCGGAAAATGATGGCCGTTAATCCTGCCACCCCGATGGCGAAAAGCGCCTCAGCGCGATTGGTGCCAAGCACATCGCCGGTGAAAAAGCGCAAGGCTCCCGCATCCGGGTGGGGCGAAAGGGCCAACACCACAATCGCCAATGAGCCGCCGGACGCATAGGCAATTCCCACCCAGCCTTCAGTGGGTAAATGGCCCGGTTTACCGGATGTGGAGAGCAACAAAATGCCGACCAAGCCGCCCAAGACCGCGCCCGCCAGCAGGGGCAGATGCAGTGCAATGGCCAGCGCGATGCCCAGTGCGGTAATTTGGGGCAAAGCGGCCCCCAGGAACACAATGCGCCGCAAATGAACGAAGATGCCGAGAAACGCCAGCATGCCGCCGCCGAACACGCCGACGGTCAAGGCGTAGCGCATGAATTCGAATGTGTACATCTCCCGGAGATCGGCAATCATTGTCACCCGCCGTTCTCGACGCCTTCCATGGCAATGAATAATTGATCTTCCTGTCGATGCACATGAACAGGATGCCCATACACTTCCGAAAGTCGCTCTGCCGATAACATCGTGGACGTCGGGCCATGATGCAGGGTGCCGTGCGAGAGGATGCCGACGGTGGACGCCCGACCGGCGAGAGATTGAAGATCGTGTGTGACCAGTATAATTGTGACCTCCCGTTCGCGATGCAGCCGCGCTATCACGGACATAAAGCGTTCGGTCGCGAACAGGTCCATCGCGGCGGTGGGCTCGTCCAATAAGAGCACCTGCGGCTCCACGATCAGCGCCCTCGCCAGCAAGAGTCGCTGCATTTCGCCGCCGGACAAGGTGTCCAGCGTCTGATCGGCAAGCGCATCGATTTCTGCCGTCTGCATCACCTCCGCCACGCGGTCATGTTCACCGCGCCGCCGCCAATGCGGCGGCTCAAGCGCGGTCAACGTGAACTGCAGCATGTCCCGCACGCGCATGGGCCAGATCGGGTCGATCTGCTCGCGCTGCGGGACATAGCCAATGGTCGGACAACTGCCCCGCCATTCCATGCGCCCGGCGCGAAGGGGGAGCAAACCCAACATGGTTTTGACCAAGGTGGATTTGCCCGAGCCGTTCGGGCCGACGATGCCGATAAAGTCGCCTGCGTTTACTTCAAACGAGATACCGTTGAGGACCTCGTGTGTCGCATAACCGAGACTCGCATGTGCAAAGCGGAACAACATATCGCTTTGTAGGCTTTACTTCTTCAGCGCCTCAAGGACCTTGGCTGCGTTGGTCTCGAAAAGACCGATGAGATCATCGGCGCCCTCGCAGGAACCGACGGTCGGGCAAAGTATCAGGAGCGGAACGCCTATGGCATCGGCGACTTGGCGGCCGACGCGTTGATCATGCCATGGCTCCATGATGACCGCGCGGATCGTGTCGGCATCGCGGTACTGAGCAATTAAGCCGGCGATGTGCCGCGCGGACGGCGCCAAGCCGGGCAGCGGCTCCATGGCGGCCACGATGTCCAAGCCGAGCTTCTTCAGCATGTAGTCGAAGTGCTTGTGATAGATGATCACCTGCGCGCCCGCGTGCGGTTCGAATTTCGTCTGCCACGCGGCCACCACTTCATCGCTACGATCAATATAGGCCTGTAAGTTGGCACGGAAATCATCCGCATGTTGTGGGGCCACACGAATCAATCCATCCGCGATGTTACGCGCCGCCTGCTGGGAGACTACGGGTTCCAACGTGTAGTGCGGGTTGCCCGACGGGTGTACATCGCCCATATCTCGCATGATGCGATCGGGCACTTGAATGGCTTGAATGCCAGCCGATGCGTCGACATGACCGGGACCTCCCGGGCGGACACGTCGATTACGGGTGTCACGGATGACCTCCGGGACCCAACCCATCTCCAGCTCCAAGCCGTTTTCGATAAACAAATCGCTGCGGCTGATCCGTACCACCATGCCCGGCGTGGCGTCCAGATAGTGTGCGTCTTGCAGCGGGCGCGAGAGTGAATAGACGTCCACATGCTCGCCGCCAACGGTCCGGGCCAAGGCGGCCAGATCGGTCGTCGTGGTTGTCACACGTAATCGGGCCGAAGCCTCTTGGGCGAACGTAGCGCCCATCAATATAGCCAACGTAGCAAATAGGTATCTTCGCATGTTCATTATTTTGTACTCCTGATCGTTAAGAGGTTAATAGGATTCGCATTTAGAAGCGATGCGGAGGATGCCAACCGATGAAATAGGTGCCCTGTAAGAAGACGAAATGCTCGGCGTCGTCCTCGCGATCATCCTGCGCGTATTGATATTGTAGCCGGAAACGCGAGAACTCGGTGGCCCTCCACTGGTAATAGATGGAGTGGGCTTCGATTTGGGCGTCGTCTTCCAGTTTTGAGAACAACACATCGGTCAGGTCATAGCGGTAGCCTATGCCATGAAACCGGTTGAAGTCCCAATCGGCGTAGACATAGAAACCTTCATCGCTGCCGGCATCCAGGCCGGGGACATAATCCACATGGTTTTCGTAAGCGTCATAGGACACCTTCAAGAATTCCGCGCCCAGCGTCAGGCCGCGATACGTTTCGGTCCCGGTGAGGAACTTGTATTTGAGATCGAGCCCGAAGGTATAGTTCATCTTGCCGCGCGCCCGGCGATCGCTCGTCAATCCTTCGTCATCCAATCGGCCTTCCAGCGGATCCTTGCTTCCCGCAGACGTAAGATACGAAGCGCCGGCGAGTATGGAATGGCGGCCGTTGGGCGTTTGATAGAAGGTTTGCACTCGACCCAAAAGGGGATAGCCATCGATGCGTCGGCCCACGCTGTGTTCAATCTGGTTGTATGCCCCTGCTATGAGCGTCAACGTAGGATTTAAGAATGGCGCTACATATTCCAGATGCGCCCCGTCACCGATAAAGCCATGATCGGTTGTCAGCCCTTCGATCACGTAAGGCTGATCCACTTGCGGGAAATCGTGCTCATGCACCCGGTTCAGATAGCCGAAAGGGATGAATTCGCGGCCAAACTGAAGTTTCAGATTGCCTGGCAGAATCGTGGAGACCCACGCTTCCTCCAGGTCGATTTCCCCTTCATGCCAGCTCAACGTGACGAGCAGGTCGAAGTAGGGGTCAACAGGCGCGCCGATATTCAATTCGAACGCCCGCACTTCGAACTCCGTTTCGTTGGAGTCGCGCAGCGGCGCTTCCAAGACGATGTCCACGCCCGCGCCGATATTCATCGGCATCCCCACAAGCCCTGCTCCTCCGCCGGCCTGACTCGACTGTACCGTCCATAGCGTAGCCGCTATGAAACAAGCCCAAGAGAGTGATCTCTGAATAGCTCTCATCAACGTATCCTTTCTGTTTATGTCCTCAGTCCTTCTTCAACTAGCCACCCGGCAATTGATAATCGTTTATCGGGTTATATATATCAAACATCCGTTTGGCAATACATATTTTTGAGAATATAATTAATTCGGCATTTGTCTAGTCCATATATTTACTTTGATATATCAAAAAATCTGGATAGAAGGCTGAGCTTGTGATGCGAATAGCGCTTCTGCTAACCACCATTTCCGTCACGCCACAGCTTGACAATACGTAATT
>SKZA01000277.1 GCA_007127595.1 Kiritimatiellia bacterium | reverse complement strand
TCGTATGTCGTATCCCGCTTCAGGTTTCAGCCCTCATCCCTCCGCCCTCTCTCACAGCTCCTCAAACCGGTCCACCCATTCCACGTCCTTGAAAAAGGTGGACGCGTTAAATAAGTGCTGCGGGATGGGTTCGTTGACCGTCATGTTGCTGATGCGCGTCGTTTCGCGGGTCTCCAAACCACCCGATGTGAAGCGTCCCTGATGCAGCATCGGGATCCATACGCCGTCCAATACTTCCTCAAACGCGCTGAAATCGATTTCGCCCGTCTGTTCAGACCTTTCGGGATCCGCATAGAACGCGATACGACCAAGTCGGTACTTTTCGTCCGCATGCAGGACCACCGTGACCCGTTCGGTTTTGTATGCGCGCCGTATGGGATACGTCCCCTCCCCCTCCAGCTCTATCTCCGGCACACCGCGCAACCGATACAGATGCTCCATGGCCGTGCCGGGCACCTTGTGTAGACCGTGCAACATGCGTTCATCCAAATCGGCGATGGCGCGACGGAACCCGCGCGGTTGTCCATCGTTGTACTGATACATGGTCTCGCCATCGGCAATGATCCGGCGCTGCAAGGGCGCGTGATTCTCCACGTGTAATCGGTTGGGACGCTGATAATACACGCGACTGAGCCAACGCATGCGTCCGTCCTCGTTCGAGAGATCGCGACGCACATCGCAGGTAACGGTTTCCACCTGCTCATACCGTTCAAGCAATTGTTCAGCCAACGTGTCGGCAAGCAACGTGCCCGCCCATCCCAAAGAAATGATTGCCATCAAAATATTCTTGATCATATGACCCTTTCCGTCGCATGTTTTAGATGATTGCATGCAGGTCGTCTCAATGCCAACCGACACAAAGCCCGCACCGCGCAGATGCAGAAAAGAATTGCATCCCTCGTATAGTTAGTGCAAGTCTGGGTCGAGGGGGGTAGATAGACGCGTATGATTTCACAGGAGATACGACATTATGGCGGAAGAACTTGACCACCTGATCGAAAAACTTCAATCGGAAGCAATTACCAAGGCGGAGCGGGACGCCGCCGAAATCATCTCCAAAGCCAAGGAAAAGGCCGCCCAACTCGTCAAGGAAGCCGAGAAGGAGTCGGAAACCATCATCGCGGACGCCGACCGCGAGGCTCAACAGTATACCGAACGCAGCATCCGCACGCTCGAACAAGTCGCCCGCGACCTGCTGATTTCCGTCGGACAAGGCGTCGAGAATATTTTGGATGATCTTGTGCGCGAGTCGCTCGACGAGGCCATGGACATCAGTGTCATCAAGGACATGCTCACGCGGATGGCCGAAACCTACATGGCGCGATCGGACAAGGAACGGCGGATCGACCTGTTGGTCAGCCCGGAAGATCAGAAGATGCTCGTCAAGTTTTATGCCGAGCGTTATCGCCAAAAGCTCGGGGATTCGATCGAAATTCGGCCTGACCGCTCCATCAGTAAGGGATTCCGGGTTCACTTCACGAACGATCATGCCCACCATGACTTCACGAAGGAAGCCATCGCCGAGGCGCTATCCAAGTATCTACGCCCACATCTCGCCGATATCATTTTGAAGGTCGCTCGCGAAGACTGGGATAAACGCACGACGAAATAGCCCGATGAAGTATTACTATCTCGTAGCCAGTTTTCCTCCCGTCTCTCTCGGCGATGCCCCCCCCTGGTCTCCCGAGCAGTTCCTCTTTCATTGTCAGGGTGCGCTGGCGCCCGATGATTGGCGCGAACTCTCCCTGCTGGTCGAGGACCGCCTGGAAGAAGGCGACAGCGGTTTTATGGCCTGGTGGTTGGCCATCGACACCCAAATTCGGAATCAACTGGTGCGTTACCGGGCCGGTCGCCTTCATGTCGAAGCGCGCCCCTACCTCCGCATGCATGCAGGATATGACGTCACTGTCTCGCACGGCATCAAGGACGCCATGAGCCGCTCCGATCCGCAGGAACGCGAATTGGCGCTCGACCGTTGCCGCTGGGACGCGCTGGACGTCCGCATCCTCGGTGACCCGTTCGGATTCGAGGAAGTGTTGGCCTATGCCATTCGTCTGCGCCTGATGGAACGCTGGCATCGGATGTCGAACGAAGAAGGCCTGAAACGCATTGAAACTTTCATTACAGAAAACGTGGACGAATCTCTGGAACTACAACGGCTCGGTGACGCATGACCAAAAACATCGGTAAAATCATCGGTATCAACGGCAACCTGATCAGCGTGGAGTTTGATCAGCCCGTTGTTCAGAACGAAGTCGGTTACGCCGTGACAGGCGATACCCGTTTGAAGGCGGAGATCATACGTATCCGCGGCACAGTCGCCGAGATGCAGGTCTTTGAGGATACCACCGGCTTGAGCGTGGAAGACCCCGTCGAGTTCAGCGGCGAAATGTTGTCCGTACAACTCGGCCCGGGTCTCTTGAGCCAGATCTATGACGGTTTGCAGAACCCGTTGCCCGCCCTGGCGGAACAATGCGGATTCTTCCTTCAGCGCGGCACCTATCTCGCGCCACTCGACGTAAAACAAAAGTGGACCTTCACGCCCACCGTCAAGAAAGGCGATACCGTGCAGGCGGGCGACACGGTCGGCACCGTGCCCGAAGGAATCTTCACGCATCGCATCATGGTCCCCTTCCGTTATCGCGGCGAATATACCGTGGAGACGGTCGAAAAAGAGGGCGATTACGCGGCGGACCATGTCGTCGCCAAATTAAAGGACGACCGCGGGGACGTTCGTGAAGTCACCATGATTCAAACCTGGCCGGTCAAGGTGCCGATTCGCGCCTACGAAGAACGGCTGCGCCCGACGGAACCGCTCGTCACCAAGATTCGCATCGTGGACACCCTATTCCCTGTTGCGCGCGGCGGCACATACTGCATTCCCGGCCCGTTCGGCGCGGGCAAGACCGTCCTGCAACAGATCACCAGTCGCCATGCCGAGGTGGACATCGTCATCATCGCGGCCTGCGGCGAGCGCGCGGGCGAAGTGGTTGAGACGTTACGTGAATTTCCCGAACTGACCGATCCGCGCACGGGCAAGAGCCTGATGGAACGCACGCTGATCATCTGCAACACCAGTTCCATGCCCGTCGCCGCGCGTGAAGCGTCCGTGTACACCGCCGTAACCATCGCCGAGTATTATCGGCAGATGGGGCTGAACGTCCTGTTGCTCGCCGATTCCACTTCGCGCTGGGCGCAGGCCCTGCGTGAAGTCTCCGGACGCCTTGAGGAAATTCCGGGCGAAGAAGCGTTTCCCGCGTATCTGGAATCCGTCATCGCCTCCTTCTACGAGCGCGGCGGCGTGGTTCGCCTACGCGACGGCACGATCGGCTCTGTCACCATCGGGGGCACGGTCAGTCCGGCGGGCGGCAATTTTGAGGAACCGGTCACGCAAAGTACGCTCAAGGTGGTCGGCTCGTTTCACGGCCTGTCGCGCGAACGTTCGGATGCGCGACGCTATCCGGCCATCGCCCCGCTCGATAGTTGGAGCAAATATCCCAGTGTGGTGGACGACGAGGAGGTCGAACGGGCGCGGCTATCGCTTCGGCAGGGCAACGAAATCAATCAGATGATGAAAGTCGTCGGCGAAGAAGGCACGTCCATTGAGGATTTCATCGTGTACTTGAAGTCCGAATACCTCGACAGCGTGTACCTCCAGCAGGACGCCTTCAACGAGGTGGACGCCGCCACGAGCGCCGAGCGCCAGAGTTACGTCTTTGCGCGCATTGTGAAGACGCTGCAGACCACCATGAAGTTCGAGGACAAGGATGCGGCGCGACGCTTTTTCCAGTCGCTGACGCAGGTTACCCGCGACTGGAACCAGACGCCCATGGACAAGGACGAATTCAAGCAGATCGAAGAGCGCATCGAGAAGATGATCGCGGAGGTCACCGACTATGTATAAGGTATACACCAAACTCGACCGCATCGCGGGCAACGTGATCAGTCTGGAAGCGGATCATGTCACCTATCGCGAATTGGCGCTGGTCCGATCCGATCAAGGCGAATCCTTGGCCCAGGTGATTCGCATCGAAGGCAACCGCGTATTCTTGCAGGTCTTCGCAGGCGGACGCGGCATATCCACCGCCTCCGAAGTTCGCTTCCTCGGCCGCGTCATGCAGGTGCCTTTCTCCGACACCTTGCTGGGTCGCATTTTCAACGGGGTCGGCAATCCGCGTGACCGCGGGCCCAACATCGACGCCAATCACATCGCTATCGGCGGACCGTCCGTCAATCCCGCCAAGCGCATCATTCCCCGCAACATGGTGCGTACCGGCATCCCGATGATCGACGTCTTCAACACCTTGGTGGAATCGCAGAAGCTGCCCATCTTTTCCATCGCCGGCGAGCCGTACAACCCGTTGCTCGCGCGCATCGCCCTACAGGCCGAGGTGGATGTCATTATCCTCGGGGGCATGGGCCTGAAACACGACGACTATCTGGTCTTCCGCGACACGCTCGAAGAACAGGGCGCCCTTTCCCGTACCGTCATGTTCGTGCATACCGCGGCGGATCCCACGGTGGAATGTCTGCTCGTGCCCGATGTATCGCTGGCCGTGGCGGAGCAATTCGCGCTGCAGGGCAAGCGCGTGCTCGTCCTCCTCACGGATATGACCAATTTTTCCGACGCACTCAAGGAAATCGCCATCACGATGGAGCAAATCCCCGCCACACGCGGGTATCCGGGCGACCTCTACAGCCAATTGGCGGCCCGCTACGAAAAGGCCGTGGACTTTGAAGGCGCAGGCTCGATCACGCTACTGGCCGTCACCACGATGCCCGGCGACGACGTCACCCACCCGGTACCGGACAACACCGGCTACATCACTGAAGGTCAGTTCTATCTCCGTAACGGCCGAATCGAACCGTTCGGTTCTCTGAGCCGTCTCAAGCAGCTCGTAAACAACAAGACACGCGAGGATCACCGGTCCATCATGACCGTCATGATTCAGCTGTTCGCCGCCTATCGGGAAACGCTGGAGAAGCAGTCCATGGGCTTTCGCATGAGTCCGTGGGACAGCAAGTTGCTCAAATACGGCGAGCGCTTTGAGAAGGAGATGATGGATCTGGGCGTGAATATTCCCCTCGAAAAGGCGTTGGACCTCGGCTGGGCCATTCTCGCGGACTGTTTTGAGCCGGAGGAAACGGGCGCTCCG
>SKZA01000080.1 GCA_007127595.1 Kiritimatiellia bacterium | reverse complement strand
TAGAACGGCTTTATCGCCTTGGCCGCCTTCGGTGTGCTTCTTTCCGTAGCCGTAAAAAAAGACGTACTGTTTCTTCGCTTTCTTCGCCATCATGTGTTCTCCCTTGCAGGGTGTTACGGGGTGGTTAACTGTCAGAAAAATGAGCGGGCAGATTATCAGACAAGGCCGGACTGTCAAGCGTTTGAACCGTGCGGGCGCACCGCAGTCGGCAGTTCTCCGCGATCTCCCCCGGGCGGCCTTGCGCGAAACGCGGGGTCGCCGGGGGCATGCGAATGCGCCATTTGCATAACATCGATGGTGAGAAAGGCGAATGTGCCCCGCCGAACGCTTAAGTACGTTTGGGCTCGTCTTCGTCCGGTTCCGCGGGCTTGGTGGTTATATCCACGCCGACCATACAAATGTCATCGTTTAAGGCGGTTTCGCTTGAGAACCGACGAATGGCGGCGCCCAGTTCCTCAATAATCGTGCGCACATCCTTGTACATGAAACGGCGGATCACTTCCTCCATACGCGGCAAACCAAATTCTTCACCGGCTTCGTTGGCTGCTTCATACGCGCCGTCCGTGAAAAAGATAAAGCCGTCGTTGTCGATCAGTCGCGCGTGTCCGCCCGTATATTCCTCTTTCGGCATGATGCCAAGGGCGGCGCCGTGTGGAGCGGGGACGTTCAGGCGCGTAATACGCCCGACATCGCGGTGGATGTGGAAGGGGGCGGGATGGCCCGCAGTCGAAAACGTCGCCATGCGCGAGGTGGTATCGGGCACGAAATAGAAAGCGGAGGCGAAGAGCGGCTGGGGGAAGCTGCGCATGACCTCGCAGAGCGCTTGGTTGAGACTCGTGATAAAGTGACGGGCATTGCGGCCCTGACCTTTGAGGTCACGCAGCAGAGTGCGCAGCATGGCCGTAATCAATGCGCTGCGCGTGCCGTGACCCATGACGTCGGCGATCAAAACGCCCGCCGTGTCGTCGGCCAAGGGAAGGATATCATAAAAATCTCCGCCGAGCGCCAGCGCGGGATGATAATAATGATGGAAGGCCAGGCGCAGCCGTCCTTCGTAATGGGTTGCCGGAATTTTCGGGTAGGGGCGTTCGAGGTAGGCGAGCTGAAAATCCTTTGCGAGATCCAGGTCAATCGCAAGCTCCTCATTGATGTCGACGGACGGTGTGTCTGCGGCGCTCTTAATGCGTGACAACCAGTATTCCAGCTGTCGTGTGATGTCCGGGCCGGGCGAGGGTTGCGCCTGATTGAGGACCCAGCGGCCGGCTTCCTTGACGCGTGCGCTGCCCCTTGCGCCCTGCTTTCGTCCGAACTGGTACGTGGCGTAGAGCAGTCCCAGCAAAAGCAGGATCAGGGCCGTAACGGGAATCCACGTGGCCAGCCCGGGATCGTCCGGTGCCGGTTGCATCTGGGCGAATACCGCTGGCCACACAGCGGCGAATACCGATGTAAATGTTAGATCGAATGATCCGGTCATTCGTAAACTTCCTGCTTATCCATATCACGTTGAAACGGGAAACGGATCATCTTCTCATCGAGTGGATGATCGATAGCAAACGATCCATGAACGTTTCCACTTCATCGGGTGAAGTATAACGACTAAAACTGATCCGAACAGCCCCGAATGCATGATTTGGCGGAAAACCCATGGCGCTGAGAACGTGCGACGGCTCGGTGGCGCCGGAAGCGCATGCGCTGCCCGAGGAACAACAGATCCCTTCCATGTCGAGGCGGGCAAGCATGACCTCCGCATGAAGTCCCTCGAACAGTAGCATGCTGGTGTTGGGCAGGCGCGGCGCATCGGCGCCTGCGACCTGGACACCTTTGATATCGGCTCGGATCCGCGCCTCCAGTTTTTCGCGTAGCGGACGGATGCGCTCTTCAAACAGAGCTGGCGCGCCCTGCGCCAGTTGCGCCGCCGCACCCAGTCCGACGATCCCGATGACGTTTTCCGTGCCGGCCCGGCGCCCTTGTTCCTGGTCGCCGCCGACGATGAAAGGGGGCAGCCGGGTGCCGCGCCGCACGACAAGGGCGCCGATGCCTTTGGGCGCGTGCAACTTGTGGCCCGAAATGGAGACGAACGTCATGCCCGGGCTATCGGCCCGGAAGGGCATCTTCCCGACGGCCTGCGTGGCGTCACAGTGAAAAAGGACGCCGCGTTCAGCCGCCCGGGCGGCCATTGCGTCCACCGGAAAGAGCACGCCGGTTTCGTTGTTCGCGGCCATGACGGAGACGAGCGCGGTGTCATCCGTAAGCGCGGCACGATAAGCGTCCATATCGAGTCGTCCAGCGTCGTCCACGGCGAGGCGTGTCACACGCGCACCCGCTTGCTCCGCGCGCTGCGCGCATTGCATGGTCGCCGCGTGTTCGACGGCGGTGATGATGAGGTGGCGCCGTTCCGGTTGCGATGTCAGCGCGGCGTGAAAGACCGCGTTAATGCTTTCGGACCCGCCGCTGGTAAACGTGATTTCGTTCGGCGTCACGCCCAGCAGGGCGGCGACGTGTTCGCGGGCGTCGGCCAAAGCGATGGACGTACCGCGGGCAAAAGTGTACGGGCTCGACGGATTGGCGTAGTGCTCGTCGAGAAACGGGCGTAGGGCATCGCGGACTTCAGGCGCCATGCGCGTGGTGGCGTTGTTGTCAAAATAGATCATGGGTGCGGTCCACAAGGGTGCACCCGTCCGATACTATGAAGTGCATCGGGAATCAATGCGCAAGTGGGGGTCGAAAAACTTTTACTTGATGTGATGGTGTTCGTTTGGCAGGATAAAACACAGGTCGAGAACGGGAGGATCTTCGGTGACGCAAAACAATCATCTGCGCATATTGGTCGCGGACAATGAAGAAGTCGTGCGGGAGTTGTTCGCGCGTTACCTCGGGAATTCAAAGCACACGGTTGATCTCGCAGCCAGCGGCAGCGAGTGCTTGAAGCAAATGGCCGATGCCTCCTACGATCTGGTCTTCCTCGATCTGGTGATGCCGGATGTAGACGGGGAAACCGCCCTGGCAAGGATGAGGCGAAAATATCCGGATACGCATGTGGTGGTGGTCTCGAGCCAGGACGACGATCGGGTCATCAGTCATCTGCTCGGTCAAGGCGCCACCGCCTATCTCACCAAGCCTTTCACGCGCGAGCATGTGGTGGACGTGGTGCGCAAAGTCGAGCGCGCGCGGGTCGGCGACGAGGTTGAATGAGTTGTTGCCGGACGGGACGGAGCACATTGCTCCATCCGGTTAGGAGGGCGGGCTAATCGGTCGCCTTCTCGTCCGGCGAGGACTTGAGGAGTCGGTCGATCATCACGAAAGCCAGCGCCGCCCGCTCGTTGCGCGAGAAGTCCTTCTCGAGTCGTTCCAATTCGCCTTGAATCTTTGGTGCGGTGTCCTCTTTCTCGAAGGCCAGTTCATAGGCGGAGGCGATCTGGCTTTCATTGAAGCAATAGACGGATTTGCCGCCGGTCAGGTCTATGGGCTTGAGTGCCATGGATCAGGCGGAGAAGCTGGCCCCGCAGCCGCAGGATTTCACCGAATTCGGGCTGAGAAAGCGGAAGCCGGACTTGATCAGATCATCCGAGTAATCAACCTTCAGGCCGTCGAGAAACATGGCGCTTCCGCTATCGGCCACGATCCGTATATCCGAATCCTTATAAATCGTCTCGTCTGTGGGCCGGATATCGGTGTCGACGGCGGCGTTGTATGTCATGCCGGAACAGCCGCCCGGCACGATGTCGATGCGCAGGAATTTCTCGCCGCCGATGTCCAGCTTGATCAATTCCGCTTTGGCGCGCTCGGTAATATGGATCGTAGTACTCATATTGGCATAAGAGATTTCACTATATGGGAAGGGGCAGAATAATTCGCAAAGCGCAGGCTGTCAAGGGGGCCGTCGTCCCGCCCCAGGCAGGGCAGGCGCATCTGACTCCTGATTCTTGCGTTCCTTTCGAACCATCGCCTCACGGCGACCCTACGAGCGTGGTGTTGGTAGGGCCGCCGTCAGGCGGTTCTTCCCGCGCGACGTGATAACGCTATCGCCTTACGGGGACCCTGCGAACAAATCATGAGTGGACGTAGAATTTGGATGCGTCTGCCCTGCCGGCCCGGCTCAGCGTCCGCCCGGCGTGTCGCGGAAGAAGGAGACCGCCACGTTGCGCCGTCGTTGGACGCCTTGGTGGACGTCATAGGTGCGGATGGTGTTGCCACCGGCGCCTTTGAGTTTGATCGTGTAGGAGTCCAGTCCCGGCGGTGCGGGGACGCGCGCCACATGCAGCCAACGCGGCAGCGTTTCCCAGCGACGAACATCGGGTTGCTCGAGCAACCCGATCAGTATGAGGCGGGTAAGGTCGCCGGCAAATTCGTTGTTCTTCGATTCCACGGCGATGGCAATGCCTTCCTTGATGGCCACGCGTCCCACGACCCGCGCGGCGTCGCGCAAGGCGCGTACACGTTCCGTTTCCGCTTTCAGCCATGCCGTGTCGGACAACAAGTAACTTCGCCCCAGATATTTTCCGTCAGCGTAAATCTCCGCGTAATAGGGCGATGTGCGATACGCGGTGGAGCCGATGGAACTTCCGCCCCGCGGCGAGCGGCCCAACTGCAGAAAGACGACCAGTTCATCCGTCCAGTCCTTGGGCGTCGCCCGCTCCGGTTCGGGTGGTGGTTCCGGCCAGGGATTGCTCGACTCCTCGTCTTCGTCGTTCTTCGGCGGCGGCGCATGGGCGAGGCGGCCCGTATCCGAGTCGATTTCCACGCGGCTTAACAACTCGTTGGCGCGACGGTATTGCAGGGCGGCGTTTGACGGGTCGTCGATCAGTTCAAGCGCCAAGCCGGCGATATACCGCGAGTAGGGCTCGTCGGGGAAGTTCCTGCGATGTTCTTCGTCGAGGGATTGAATAATGCGGCGCGCTTCCACGGCGGCGTTGTCCCAGTGCCCCTGCGAGAGGTGATTCTGGGCGGTGAGGGCATGCAAGAGCGTTCGCTCGAACGGCGCGCCGACGAAGGCGCGGATGTTGTCGTTGATCACCAAGGTGCCGGCGCCGCGACTGATGCTGCGTGTTTCAAGCTCCACGAGCAGGTCGTAGGCCTTGATGAAGTCCCGCGAACTGCCTTCATAATCGCCCATGGCTTGCCGGACCGTCCCGCGTTCCATCAGGAACAGCACACGATCGCGTTTCGGTATACGGCTGGTGACAAGGGTCTCCTCCGCGTCTTCCAGTTGGCCCGCATAGAAGGCGCTCCGCGCCGAATTAAGATTGTGCGTGGCGCAGCCGGACAACAGAAAGCCGAGGCACACCATCAGTGCGCCCCGGCTCCCTGCAGCGATCATGCGCATGCGGGCCGTGGCCATGAACCTACCACCCGATCAGCGGCTGGCGGGCTTCACGCGCGAACTCACGTTCGGCGGTCCACGCCAGCAAGCCGGTTTCAAGGTCTGTGACTTCGAGCGTCAGCTTGTAATAACGCCGGACGGTCTTGGACACGCGGACCTGCCGGGGGGAACGATCCGCCATCTCCGTCAACGATCCGGACATCATGTACCGCGCGCCCAATTGATGGCCGATGGCCACCTGGGTTTCGGGCGTGGCTTGGGCCGCCTGATAGCCCTGTTCGCGCAGCAGATCCTCGCGACGCGCCTCGTTGACGAACTGAATGTTGCCCGTCTGGAACAGCAGCGTGCGCAGCCGGTCCGTCAGGTTCTTGGTGTCCATGTATTCGCTCGTGCGATTCTGCACGCCTGCGATCATCATAATGGGCGGATGATCATGATTGGTGATAAAAGAGCTGTAGCCCAGCTCGTTGGCAAAGCTCTCTGTGATGCTGCGCAGGTCGGTGAAGTCGAACCGCTCCCGCATCGGTTCGGCTTGGTCGACGTCTACCTGCGTGGTTTGCGCGCGAAAGGCGGCACACCCGCTGAGCAGGCCGGTTATGGTCAGAACGGCGACCAAGGTAAATAAGCGTTGTACTTGGACTTTCATGGCTCTCTCCTTCATTCTATATAGGATACGATTCAGCGTTACCTCATCGGCGCAGTTTAGACGCAGGGTCTTTTTTGAATATTCAATTTTCCGGCGGCAAGTTCAAGGGCTGTATGCGAATGTTCGGTTGCAATCGAGCCCGGACCGGATGAATATTGTGGAGGACGGCGGCGTCTAACTGGTCGAATGAGATGCAGAATCTGAAGGGGAGAAAGTCATGAAAAAGTGGATTGCCTTGACAAGTATATGGCTGACCGGCGTGGCGTTAACCGTTGCAGCCCAACCATTGCGGGTAGCCGTGCTGGAGTTTCAGGATCAGACGGGCATGCGCTCGGATCAGCGGCTTGGCGGCACGATGGAGCGCGGCTCGCTGGCCGAGCGCGGCGTCTTCATGCTCGGTAAGCATCTGGTCAATCAGGAAGGCTTCGTGCTGATCGATCGCCGCGATTTCCTCGATCAGATGGAACGGATGCAATATTTCGACAGCGGTCGTCCGACACCGACAAAGCCCTCGTTCCTGCACGTGGCCCAGGCCCTGCGCGCGGATGCCGTGCTGCGGGGGAGTCTCATCAGTTTCTCGCCCGGCAAACGAATCGTGAATCAGGGCGGGCACCGCGCCGAATTCGCCACGCTCTCCGTACGGGTCGCATTGGAGGCGTTAGACGCGGTGGACGGCGCCGTGATCGCCGTTGCCGATGGCGTGGCCCAAACCCAGGTGCGCCAGACCGCTACGCTTCAAACGGAATTGGGCGAAGACGAGATCCTGAACCTGCTCGACAAGGCGGTGGCCAATGCCGTCCCGGAACTGGAACGAACCCTTCTCGCCCGCGCGGAGGCGCAACGCGATCGACCAACCGTACGTATTTCGGTTACCACCACATCGGATCCGGCGCTGGTGGAAATCGACGGAATCCTCGTCGGTACCACACCGCTCGAGGACTTCGAGATCTACAAGGGCGACCATGTCCTGACCGTGGGCAAACCGGGATACCGCGATGTCACCAAGCGCATCCTGTTCGAGCACGATTCGCGGGTTGAGGTGCCGATGCTTCGCACCGAACTGACCGCCGACGAACTGAAGGAAGTGCTCGAGTCGATGCGCATGCACGTGTTCCTGGGCGAACCGGGGATCGTGGTCCATCGCCTGGATTAGTCCGCCGTTTGTCACGCATATCGGACGGGACAGCGCCCGTCCCTCCAGAAAATAATGGCAGATTGTTGGAGGGACGACCTCCGTGTCGTCCCTGAACAGCCAAAAGTTATGGAGCCGATTTCCGGCACACCACCTCTCCCCGGCGACCTTACGTCGCCGGAAGAAGAGTTATGGGATCACGCTGCCTTTCCCTAAACTTGCGCCCCCCGGCCATTTGAGAATAGGTTCTTAGAAGCATCTATTCTATGGATGAATGGAAGGCATCAGAAAACCATTTGATTGACAAAATCGACATCGTTCCGCATCTTTTCTCGCGATATGAAGACCAATATTCCTCAACCTCTCTTTCTCTCCGTGCCCGAAGCAGCTAAACTATGCGGGGTCTCGCGTAATACGCTCTATACATGGGTCCGCAAAGGGAAATTGAGCGCATACCAGACGCCCGGTCGGACGAATCTGATCCGTCCGACAGATTTGGTATCGTTCATGCAATCCAGCGGACTCTTCGTCCCGTCGGCCCTGCAGGAAATGGCACAGCGCGACGAGGCGAATAATCAGCCGGTCCCATCCGATACCGCGAAAGAGGGGAACGTCGGGATCTTGGTCGTCGACGACGATCCCACCTCGCGCAGCGTCATCGTTCGCGCCTTGAACGACGAATACCAGATGTTTCAGGCCCAGACCGGCTATGAGGCGTTGCACTTGCTGACGTTGCGGAGCGAAATCAAGCTTGTACTGCTTGACCTGCGCATGCCGGGTCAACACGGATTGGCGACCCTGAAGGAAATCCGTGAATTGCGTCCGGATATCCACGTCGTGATTGTCACCGGCTTTGCGGACGAAATTCCCGGCGAACTATTACAAGACGGCAAGATCGCGCGCGTCATCGAAAAGCCCGTGGAGGCCCTGTCCCTCAAGGAAGAGGTCGCTGCCGTGGCCAAGGAAGCCGGCATTCGTGCGGACTCCTGACGGCGGTGTCGCGCGTTTTTTGACTTGTTTCGCGTTCCTGTTCCTCTATATGCTTCACGCTCTGTAATTGGACATGACTGAAATGAGCGTAGTGATCAACACCGTAACAATTATTGTGACCACGAACCCGTGACGGGGACGGTGTAGACTTGCGTACCGCGCCCCGCAGTCTGCGGGGCGCGTTTTTTTTATACAACAATCACCACATGACAGGACAAGAGGATGATGAAGGAAGTCGGTTTGGGCATATTGGGATTCGGCACCGTCGGCGCCGGAGTCGTGGAAGGTTTGCAGCGGAACGGTGATCTGCTGGCTGAGCGCACGGGTCTGCGGCTGACGATACGGAAGATCGCCGATCTCGACCTCGACCGCGATCGCGGAGTGGAGGTGGACCCGTCCGTCTTGACAAAAGACGCGGCCGCTGTGGTGGCGGATCCGTCTGTTGACATCGTTGTCGAATTGATCGGCGGAACGAACGTGGCCCGGGAATTGATGCTTCAGGCCTTTGCCGCCGGCAAGCCCGTGGTCACGGCGAACAAGGCCTTGCTCGCCGAGCACGGCGATGACGTGTACGCCGCCGCTGAAAAAAATGGCGCCGATTTGTTGTTTGAGGCCAGCGTGGGCGGCGGCATTCCCATCATCCGTGCGTTACGCGAGGGGCTGTCGGGGAACAGGATCACGCAGATCTGCGGCATTTTGAATGGGACCTGCAATTATATCCTGACACGTATGGAACACGAACAACTGCCGTTCGACCAAGTGCTGGCGGAAGCGCAACAGGCCGGCTACGCTGAGGCGGAACCGGCGCTGGACATCGACGGCCTCGATACGGCGCATAAGGCGGTGGTCTTGGCTGCACAGGCCTTCGGGCGCTCCGTGCGCATGGACGACGTTCAGGTGGAAGGCATTCGTGGCATCGACGCGCTGGACATCGCCTATGCCGCCGAATTGGGCTATCGCATCAAATTGCTGGCCGTCATTAAGGAAGAAGACGGCGAACTGGAAGTGCGGGTGTCGCCGGTGTTGGTGCCGCGCACGCACATGCTGGCTTCGGTCGGCGGCGTGTTCAACGCGGTGCAGGTGACCGGCGATGTGGTGGGCGAGACGTTGTACTATGGTCGCGGCGCGGGCCGCGAACCGACGGCCAGCGCGGTGATCGGCGATATCGCCGACGCAGCGCGCAATCTCGCGGGGCGGACTCCGCGTCGTATACCTTCCTTCGTCACGTTGAAGGATGCGCCGGCGATACGCGCCGCGGACGCCATGCGTACGCGCTATTACCTGCGGCTTTCACTAAAGGATGCGCCCGGTATGTTTGGTCACGTGGCTCAGATTTTGGGCCGGCACGGAATCAGCATCGCGTCCGTCGTGCAGAAGGAAGTGCGTTCGGGCGAGTACGTGCCGGTGGTCATGTTGACGCATCAGGCGCATGAAGGCGCGTTTCGTGCGGCGTTGGATGAAATCGATGTGCTGGAGGAAGTGGGCGCCGCGACCGTTCGCTTTCGCATCGAGGATTTCGAATAGACGATAGCCGGAGCGCGTGGCCTTGAAGAGCGCCCCGCAGGTGCGGTGTGCACGGGAGCGGATGAGGATGAAGACGGCGATGATCATATATGAAGGCGTGGCTGATCGGCCGGTGGCCGCCTTGGAAGATCGTACGCCCATGGAGGTGGCGCGCTGTTCGTTTGCTACGGACCTCGCAGTCACCGGTGCGGGCGGATATATCACGCCTGCCCGCGCCGCAGACGATAACCGGCCGGAAATGCGGCTGGGCCAGTTTCTGGGTATGTCCGCGCCGGACGCGCGGGCCCTGCGTCGCGGCCCTTTGGAGGCGCTCGGCGCGGACCTGGACGTGCCCGAGGACGCCTGGGTGTATCGGGCCGACTTCGTGACGATGGACGGCACGATGTTGTCGGAGTGCGCGGTGCGCCGCCTGAGTATGGAAGAGACGGAGGCGCTGACGGATACGGTGCGCGCGCGCGTCGAAGAGGAGGGCGTTGAACTGCACGTTTTGCAACCGGGTCGCGTGACGGTAATATGTCGCGGCGCGGCGGCGGATCAGAGCGCGTCCGTGTCGCCTTTCGATGTGGAAGGCATGGAATATGACAGCGCGCTGCCGAAAAGGAAGCATGCATTTGCGCAGCGGTTCCTGTTACACTCGTATGAGGCGCTCATGGGGCACTCTATCAATGAAGTGCGCGTGGATCTGGGAGATAACCCGGCCAACGCGCTGTGGCCGTGGGGCGGTGGACCCGCCTTGCGGCCGGAAGCGGAGTATCCGGCGGGCGTGATGGCTACGCATTGTTTGATGGCGCGCGGGTTGGCCGTACTGCTCGGGATGCGTCTGGTTGATCTCGTCGATCCTTGGAAGGAACTGAAAGGAAAGCGTGAGGCTTTTAAGATTGTCGGACTGGTTGAAGCGTTGCGCGAGAATGATTGGTTGTCGGTCTACATTGAAGCGCCGCACGCGGGTGGGCGCTATGGCGGCGCGGCGGAAAAGGTTTGGGCGCTGGAATCGCTGGACCATTTCATGTTGGGCCCGATCCTGTCGATTTTGGACGCCCACAGGCCGTGGCGCGTGCTGTTGACGGCGGACGGCGCCGTGATGGCCAAGAATGGGCGACCGGTCGCCGATTCCGTTCCCTTTATTGTGGCGGGCGAGGGCGTGGAGCCCGACGGTGTAGGGCATTGGGATGAGGCGGCGTGTGCGCACGGCGAGCTTGGAAAGGTCCGGGCCGACGAGGTGTTTGCGTTATTGAGGAAGGAGTAGGCAGCAAATGGCATTGTACGTGCAGAAATTCGGGGGCAGTTCCGTGGCGGATGCGGAGTGCATGCAGCGGGTCGCGCAGCGGGTATACGACACGAAGCAGGAAGGGCATTCCGTCGTCGTCGTCTTGAGCGCAATGGGCAAGACCACGGACAACCTTATCAATCTATCCAAGCAGGTGAACCCGCAGCCCGACGAACGTGAAATGGATATGTTGCTCGCCACCGGCGAACAGGTGTCCGTGTCGATTCTCGCCATGGCCCTGCACGCGCTGGGCGCGGAGGCGGTGTCGATGACCGGTCCGCAGGCGGGCATCGCGACGGATTCGGCGCATACGAAGGCGAAAATCATGTCGATTGAGCCGGCCCGCATTCTCGAAAATCTGGAGAAGGGGCGCATCGTGATTGTATGCGGCTTTCAAGGGCGGTCGCCGACGGACGACATCGCCACGCTCGGACGCGGCGGATCGGATACGACCGCTGTGGCTTTGGCTGCGGCGCTGAAGGCCGATCGCTGCCAGATTTTTACCGATGTGGACGGCGTCTACACCGCCGACCCGCGCATTGTAAAACAGGCGAGCAAGCTGACGACCATCGCCTATGATGAAATGTTGGAATTGGCCAGTCTGGGTGCTAAGGTCCTGCAATCCCGTTCCGTTGAATTTGCAAAGAAATACGGCGTGGAACTGGAGGTGTTGACCAGCTTCGACCGCATCCCGGGTACGGTCGTAAAAGAAGAGGTGGAAGATATGGAAAATATTGTGGTGCGAGGCGTGGCCGTGGACAAGAACCAGGCGAAGGTCACCATTCAACGGGTGCCCGACCGGCCCGGTGTGGCGGCGACGCTGTTCAAGGAGCTGGCCGCCGCCAACGTCAATGTCGACATGATTGTCCAGAACGTCAGCGAACACGGGCACACGGATATCTCGTTCACTGTGCCGCGCGACGAAATCAACCGGACCCGAGCCACCGTGGACGGCTTGCTGGAGTCCATCGGATCAGCCGGCGCGACGTACGACGTGGACACGGCCAAGGTCAGCATTGTCGGTGTCGGTATGCGCAGTCATTCCGGTGTCGCGTATAAGATGTTCGAGGCGCTGTCCGCCCATAAGATCAACGTGGAAATGATTTCGACGTCTGAAATCAAGATTTCCGTGGTCATTCGTAGCGCGTACGCCGATCAGGCCATGCAGGTGCTGCATGACGCGTTTGACTTGGACAAGATCAACGAACAGGCCTCCTGAAAGAAGGCGGCAAGCGCCGGGACCGCTCGCGCACAACACCGATTGGAACAGTCATGAAGAAAATAGCCATATACGACACCACCTTGCGTGATGGGACCCAGGGGGAGGGCATCTCCTTTTCGGGCACCGGCAAGTTGCGCGTCGCCGAACGGCTCGATGCGTTCGGGGTGGACTATATCGAAGGCGGCTACGCCGCATCCAACCCGAAGGATATGGCGTTCTTCCGCGATATCAAGAAGCGGAACCTGACGCATGCAAAGATCGCCGCATTTGGCAGCACGCGCCGCGCAAAGATCGCGGTCGGCGAGGATCCGGGCGTCCTGGCGTTGCTGGAGGCCGACACGCCGGTCGTCACCTTTTTCGGCAAGAGCTGGAAACTGCACGTGCGCGACGTGCTGCGGACCACGCCCGAAGAAAACGTCGCGATGATCGCCGACACCGTGCGCTACTTCAAAGAGCGCGGGAAAGAGGTCATCTACGACGCCGAACACTTCTTCGACGGGTACAAGGACGATCCCGAATACGCCGTGGCGACCCTGCGCGCCGCCGCCGAAGCGGGCGCGGACATGCTCGTGCCGTGCGACACCAACGGCGGCACGCTGCCGAACGAGGTCTATGACATCATCAAGTCACTTTGCGCATCGTTTGATACGCCGCTGGGCATCCATACGCATAACGACTCGGAGTTGGGCGTCGCCAACTCGCTCGAAGCCGTGCGCGCCGGCGCCGTGCACGTGCAAGGCACGATCAACGGTTTCGGCGAACGATGCGGCAACGCCAACTTGGTGTCCATTGTGCCCAACCTCATGCTGAAGATGGGCTGCGACTGCCTGCGGAACGGACGCGAATCCCTGAAACAGCTCCGCGAAGTGTCGCAGTTCGTCAATGAGCTATCGAACCAGCGGCCGTGGCAAAAGGCCGCGTTTGTCGGCGACAGCGCCTTTGCGCATAAAGCCGGTATGCATGTGGACGGCATCCGGAAGAACCCCCAGAGCTTCGAACATATTCGCCCCGAACAGGTCGGGAACCGGCGCCGCATTCTCATCTCCGAACTGTCCGGCGCCAGCAACGTCTTCCTTAAGGCCGTTGAAATGAACCTTAACGTCGACAAGTCGTCGCCGGAAGTGAAGGAAATCCTGCGCGAACTCGAACGACTGGAGAAGGAAGGTTATGAATTCGAGGCCGCTGAGGCGTCGTTCAAGCTGCTGATCCAGAAAGTGCTCAAGGCGCATCGTCCCTTCTTCACGCTCGACGGCTTCCGCGTGATCGTTGAAAAGAACGAGCATGCCAGCCCGTGCCGCAGCGAAGCGACGGTGAAAGTCTCGGTGAACGGCGTCAGCGAACACACCGTGGCGGAAGGCGACGGTCCCGTCAACGCGCTTGACGGCGCGTTACGCAAGGCGTTGACCCGCTTCTACCCGCAGATCGCCGAAGTCTTCCTCACCGATTACCGCGTTCGTATCCTCGATCCGGAGGAGCACACCGCGGCCAAGACCCGTGTGCTCATCGAATCCAGCGATTCAAAGGATTCGTGGAGCACCGTCGGTGTGTCCGAGAATATCATCGAAGCGTCATGGGAAGCGCTCGTCGACAGCGTCGAATACAAGATGTTCCTCGAAGAGCAAAAGGAAAAGGAAGCGGCGGAAGAGTGAAGACGCACGAACAAATCGATCGGCGCGGCTTGGAACTGGCTCGCCTCATCGTCGAACGAATCGACGCGGACCCTGAACGGTCAGGGTTGGAGAAGGCTCGTGCGTGTTGCGAAAGCTGGCTGGCCAAGGGGCCGGATCCCGTATTTTTGGAGTGGCGTCGCATACTCGACCTGCCATGGGAGCAAGTCCGAGACATTCTTTTGGCTGACACCGAAGAAGGTCGCAGACTTCGCCAAAGCTCTCCCTTCTGCGGTATTCTATCCCCGCAGGAGCGCTGGCAGGTGTTCAAGGAATTTAGAGAACATGAAGCGGCATGAATTGGAACACGTCCTTCGCGCATCCGGCTCGCTTGCTGCTGATTGGAGAACGCGCATTGAGCAATGCTTGAAGAATATCGATAAAGAGTGACCCATGACCGAGTTATCCAAGACCTATAACGCGAAGGACGTCGAAGATAAATGGTACGCGTGGTGGATGGAGCGCGGCTATTTCCACAGCGACGCCTCCAAGGGCGGCACGCCGTATTGTATCGTCATTCCCCCGCCGAACGTCACTGGCATCCTGCACATGGGGCACGCCCTCAACAATACGATCCAGGATGTGCTTGTTCGTTGGCGGCGGATGCAGGGGCATAACGCCGTCTGGGTGCCGGGCACCGATCACGCGGGCATCGCCACGCAAAACGTCGTGGAACGCGCGCTGCAGGAGGAGGGTTTGACGCGGGACGATCTCGGACGCGAAAAATTCGTCGAACGCGTCTGGCAATGGCGCGAGCAGTACGGCAACACCATCAAAAACCAGTTGATGAAGATTGGCGCGTCGTGCGATTGGGAACGCGAGCGGTTCACCATGGACGAAGGGCTGAGTCGCGCCGTAACCGAAATCTTTGTGCACCTCTATGATAAAGGCCTGATCTATCGCGGCAATTACATCATCAACTGGTGTCCGCGCTGTCAGACCGCCTTGTCCGACGAGGAAAGCGAACATCAATCGGTGGACGGCAAGCTCTTCTATATACGTTACCCGATCAAGGGCGGGCGCAAAAAGGATTATGTCCTCGTCGCCACGACCCGCCCGGAAACGCTGCTGGGCGACGTCGCCGTCGCCATCAACCCGCGCGACGATCGCTATCGGCATCTCGTCGGCAAGAAAGTGGTGTTGCCCGTCTTGCAGCGGGATTTGGTTGTGGTGGAGGATGACTTTGTCGATCCGGAGTTCGGTACCGGCGTGGTCAAGGTAACGCCCGCCCACGACCCGAACGACTTTGAGATGGGCCAGCGCCATGATCTCCCCGCCGTCAATGTCATGTCGGACGACGGTTACATGAACGCCGAGGCGGGCCCGTACGAGGGGATGGACCGTTTCCAGTGCCGCGAGCAGATTGTTGATCAGTTGAAGCGGGAGGGCTTGCTCGACAAGGTGGAGCCGCACCAGCATGCGGTTGGACATTGTTATCGTTGTGACGCGGTCGTCGAGCCGCGCCTTTCGCCGCAATGGTTCGTCAAAATGAAGCCGTTGGCCCGCCCGGCCCTCGAGGTCGTCAAGGACGACCGGGTCGAATTTGTGCCGGAGCGCTGGACCAAGGTGTACACGGAATGGATGGAAAACATCCGCGACTGGTGTATCTCGCGGCAGATTTGGTGGGGACACCGGATCCCCGTCTTCTACTGCGATGAGTGCGAACACGAGTGGGCTTCCCGCGAGACGCCGGACGCGTGCGCGAAATGCGGGAGCACGAAGATCCGGCAGGACCCGGACGTGCTCGACACCTGGTTCTCGTCCTGGCTCTGGCCGTTCAGTGTGTTTGGTTGGCCGGAAAAAGACAGGGACCTCGACTTCTATTATCCGACCCAGACGCTTGTCACGGGGTCGGAGATCATCTTTTTCTGGGTGGCGCGCATGATCATGGCCGGCCTGGAATGCAAGGGGGACATCCCGTTCTCGCACGTCTACATCCATGGAACGGTGCGCGACGATATCGGCCGAAAGATGAGTAAGAGCCTCGGCAATTCCATCGATCCACTGACCATCGTTGACAAATACAGCGCCGATGCGCTGCGCTTTAGTCTCATGATGTTGTCGGCGACCGGTACGGACGTGCAGTTGTCCGACGAGAAATTCGAGTTGGGTCGCAATTTCGGCACGAAGATCTGGAACGCCGCGCGTTTCATGCAAATGCACGGGGCCGAGGCGCCCGCCGATTTCGCGGATCCGGCGTTCGACACCGAAAAACTGAGCGCCGACGATCTGCATATCCTCGCCAAACTACATGCGACCATCGCCGCCTGCACCGAGAATCTCGAACGGTTCCGTTTCAACGATCTTTCGCGCAGCATTTATGACTTTCTCTGGCATCAGTACTGCGATTGGTATGTCGAGTATTCCAAGCCGATCCTGTATGGCGACGACCGGGATCGGCGTGAACAGGTGCTGAAGGTCATGCATTATGTCTTCTCCAACGCCTTGCGGTTGTTGCATCCGTTGATGCCGTTCATCACCGAAGAGCTTTGGCAGGGCATGGGCTACGCAAAGGCCAGCGAAAGCATCATCATCGCGCCATGGCCGGAAGCAAAAGATTCGGACGAGCTTGATCTGTGGGGGGCGACATCCGCCGTGGTGTCCTATGTCGATGCCAAACACGACCTCATACGCGTGGCGCGCCAATTGCGGGCCGACTACGGTCTCGCTCCGCGTCAGGAAATCGACCTAAAGATTCGCCCATCCAATGAGCGTTACGAAAAGCGATTGGTTCATGACGAACAATCCATCGCCTCACTGCTTTGTGCAAAGAATATTTCCTTCGACCGCCACTTCACCCCGCCGCGCGCCATGCCCAGCGCCATCAGCCAACTCGGCGCCGTGTATATGCCCGTGGACGGTCTGATTGATGTCGCCGCGGAAGTGAAGAAGCTCAAAGGGCAGTTGGATAAGACCTCCGCCGAACTGCAAAAGGTCATACGCAAGCTCGGCAACATGGACTTCATCAACAAAGCGCCCAAACACGTTGTCGAACAGCAGGAAGAACGTAAGAAGAGTCTGCTCGAGAAAAGCGATAAGTTGGAGAAGCTGATCGAAACCCTGTCGGAATGCGGGGAGTAGTGAGACTCGTTTATTCGCGTGACATAGAAATAGTGTTGCAGGGGCACGCTTCCGCGTGCCCGGACGCGCGGAAGCGCGTCCCTCCAGTTGCCTTACTGCGGGATACTCGATAGTGACCGAACAACCCGTCACATTCACCTGCCATGGCGAACAAATCGTCGGCATGTGGCACGGTCCGGCGGATGCCGGACGACCGGCGCCCGCGCTCGTCTTCTGTCACGGATACAAGGGGCATAAGGCGGAAAGTCATCGATTGTTCGTCAACGCCGCGCGCGCCTTCGCGGCGCAAGGCGTCGGCGTGTTGCGCTTTGACTTTCGCGGTTCAGGCGACAGCGGCGGCGAATTCTCGGACGTGACCATTTCCGGAGAGGTGGACGACGCCTGCGAGGCGATTGCCTATGTTCGGTCCC
>SKZA01000262.1 GCA_007127595.1 Kiritimatiellia bacterium | reverse complement strand
GCAACGCGTCCTCGCCCATCTCGTGGCCTTCAAAGAGTTCGCTGATCTTCGGCGACATGGGCAAACCAAGCTGTAACTTCCGCGAAAAGAGATCGGCGCCGACATCGAAATGCGTCAATAGAAGGCGGCGACGCGGGAAGGACCGTTTACCGCATTCATCCAGAAACCATGTGGGCGAGCTGGTCGTGTCCGCATGCAGCAACACCATCAACTTCTTTTCGAGCTGCCACAACTTGAGGATCGCATCTTCCGAGATGCCCAGCGTGCGTAAATGGACCACTTTGCGCAGAAAAGCGAGATATTGCCGGGAATACGCGTCGCCTGACAGAAGCGGCAACTCGAAGCGGATTTGCAGACCCTTCAAATACGCGGCGGAACGCCCCAATTCCTTTGCCATATCGCCCAGTGAATACACTCTGACTCTCTCCCGAGTGACGCCTATGCCCGCCGCCGGGCGCGGGCCGTCCCCTGACGCTGTGAAACTCGAACGTCCGGATCGATCAGGAACCGCACTTTCCCCCGCAGCACGCATCCCTTCCGTCCGGGCACGCAATTCGTTTTCAATCGCAGACACCGGTCGTTGGGCTCATCAAAATGCGGGCAGAAAAAGCTCATGATTAATCCAAGGCCATACTACCGGAAACGTCTGGCCATGAATAGGAAATTAGCCGGAATCCCGTAATCGATGACAAGCCTGACTTCCACTCCCCGCCTTACTCGGATACCCTTACTCGGATACACTTACTCCCCCACACTTACGCGAATACCCTTACTCGCCCAACTTCCATCGATCCTGAATCGAGATGTCTCCTGCATGGGTGGTTCACAGCTAAAATCAAAGCGAGTGGCCGAAAGAGGGGGCAGAACACTCTGAAACAGGATCGTGGGGATCGTTACGGTAACGTCAGTCAAGTGAGGCGCGTAAGGGTATGCGAGTAAGAGTTGTGGTTAAGAGTAGAGACTGTCACCCCGTGAACTGTACCATGCCGGTTTCGCGCAGGCTGACGTAGTCGAGTCGTTCGTCGGCCCGTTTGCGGCCGAGGATGATGTGATCGAGCACGTGAATCTCGACAATTTTTCCCGCTTCGACCAGTTGTCGCGTGATACGGACATCTTCCGGCGACGGGGTCGGATCGCCCGAGGGATGATTGTGCGCGAGTACGATGGACGCGCAGGAGGAGCGGATCGCCTCTTTGAAGACTTCCCGCGGATGCGCAAGGCTCGAATTGAGCGTGCCCTTCGTAATCTCAAGCGGTGGGCGGCGCAGGCGGTTCTTCGTGTCCAGCAGCAACACCCAGAACAATTCCTCTTCGGCCAGGCGCGCGCGTTCGCGTAAGACCATGAGCACGTCTTCCGGCGAAGAGACCTTGTGATCGTCGGGCACGGCTTCCAGCGACAAGCGGCGGCCCAATTCCAGCGCCGCCTTGAGAATCTGCGCTTTGACGGGACCAATCCCGTCGATTTCAACCAGCTCGCCGACGGACGCCCGAGCCAATGCCGTAAGGGAACCGTATTGCTTGAGAATCTGGTCCGCGAGATCGGCGACATTCACTCCGGGCACACCAATGCGAAGAATCAGGGCAAGGAGCGTCTGGTCCGGGACATGTTCGGCGCCCATGAGTTCGAATTGCTCGCGCGGACGCAGCCGGGCGGGAATATCCCGCATGGGCTTCGAATGAATCCTGTACTCACCGTCTCCTTCACCGACGGCGCGTACGGCGTTCATCGGCTCTTCTCCGTTAGATACGGTTCGACCTGACCACTCATGCGTACCGGCACATCGGCGTCAATCATGGCGTACTCCCCTTCGTATTCCTCGGATAATACATTCGCGGCGCCGTGCAAGGAAGCAATAAGTTTCCCTTCCCGCATGGGAATGCGGAGGCTCACGCGCACATTACGATCCCGTAACCGGTCGCAAAACTCCTGCAAAAGCTCATCCAACCCTTCCCCGGTCCTTGCGGAGACCGGTATGGCGGCGTCGAGTTCGCGCACCAACCGCGGCACATTCGAGCGACCCGCGTCCGTGTCGATCTTGTTCAACACATTGACCACCCGCTTCTCACCCGCGCCGATCTCCTCCAGCACCTGATGGACGGCGGCCATCTGGGCTTCCACTTGGGGATGCGACGCATCGATCACATGTACCAACAAATCGGCTTCGGCTACTTCTTCCAAGGTGGCTTTAAACGATTCCACAAGGCCGTGCGGCAATTTGCGAATGAAGCCCACCGTGTCGGTGAGCAGCATCGATTGATTGTTCGGCAGGCGAATCTGTCGCGTGGTCGGATCGAGCGTGGCGAAGAGCTGGTCATAGGCTTTCACGTTGGCCCCGGTCAATGTATTGAGCAGCGTGGATTTTCCCGCGTTGGTGTATCCGACCAATGACGCGAGCGCCCAGCCGTGGCGACGACGGCCGCGCCGCAATTCGTGACGATGCCGGCGCACCTGCGAGAGTTCCTTGCGGAGCCGCGCCATGCGCTCTTCAATGCGGCGCCGGTCCGTCTCCAACTGGGACTCGCCCGGCCCGTGCATCCCGATACCGCCCTTCTGCCGTTCCAAGTGCGTCCACATCCGGCGCAGGCGCGGCAAGAGATAATCCAATTGCGCCAACTCGATCTGCAGACAGCCTTCTTTCGTCCGGGCGTGTTGCGCAAAGATATCGAGAATCATCTGCGTGCGGTCGATGACCTTTACGTTGAAGATCTTCTCGAGGTTACGTCCCTGCGCGGGCGAAAGGTCATCATCAAAGATGACCGTAGACGGACGATGTTCCTTGATCCATTCGGCGATCTCTTCCGCCTTGCCCGTACCGATAAAGAGCCCGGCAAACGGATGATCCTGGCGACAGATGACGTGCCCAACAACGCAACCGCCGGCGGTAGCCGTCAACTGCGCGAGCTCTTCCAGTGAATCTTCCACCTGGTGCTGCGTCTGACCGCGCTGCTGCACGCCGACCAGCAACACCGTTTCCTGATTGGCATCAACCGGTGATTGAACAAGGTCCATATCTTCTCCATACAGCATATACGTTTTCCGCCAACTCTTCCTCACTTGTCCCGGGATTAATGTCCACCCATTCGCAGGCCAACTGGTGACGGAACCAGGTCAGTTGGCGCCGGGCGAGTTGCCGCGTGCGGCGCGCGATGCTTGCGCGGGCCTCCGCTTCATCCATTTCGCCGTTCAGCACGGCGCATGCCTCGCGATACCCAATGGCGCCGCTTGCCGTATCGGACCAAACCGGGTATTGCGTTTGCAGGCGACGCACTTCATCGAGCAATCCGTCACGGAACATGCGCTCGACCCGCGCCTCGATCCGCTCGTCCAGCCGGCCCCGCGGCATATGGAGCACTACCGGCACGGCCTCCACCTCGCGTTGTTCCCAAACCCGGGCGTGCGGCGCGCCCATACGCTCAAGCTCCAGCGCGCGCATCAAGCGACGCGGATTATCCTTATCCTTGAGGGCGGCGTACCGCTCGGAGGCCAACTCCTGACAAGTGCGCCGTAAGCCGTCCAAGCCACGGTCTTCGTAGATCCGTTCCGCCCATTCCCGCACGGCGGGATCGACGGAGGGCATGGGGTCGAGCCCGTACAGCAAAGCCTTGAAATAGAGGCCCGTACCCCCCACAACGAGGATTTCCTGCTCCGCCGGAAGTTCCTGCAGGAAGTCGCGCGCGTGAGCGAGCCAGGCGCCGACATCAAAGGATTGGTCCGGCGTGGCTAGGTCGATCCCCCCGTAGCGCAATCCGGCGCGATCGGCGGGCAACGGCTTGGCCGTGCCGATGTCCATCCCGCGATAGACAAGCATGGAATCCGCGGACAGGACCGCCCATTCGTGTTTTCGCGCGAGGCGATGCGCTAGATCGGTTTTGCCCGTCGCGGTCGGACCCGCCAGCATGTGAACTTTTCGTAGAGACCGGTTACTCATTCCGGTTTGGTTTCAGACGGCGCGTCGGATTCCTTAACGCGCCGTTGATCGTGCAACGGATGGGTGCTTAACCAGATGGAGGACACGATATAGATACCGACCCCGACACAAATCGCGGAGTCGGCGACGTTGAAAACAGGCCAGTGATAGCCCGCAATCTGAAAATCGAGAAAGTCGATGACATAGCCGAAGCGGATACGATCCATCAGATTGCCGATGATCCCCCCCACCATCAGGCCCAGCGCCACACGATGTTCCCATGTGTCGCTGAGAAAGGACCGGCGAAAAATGAAAATCACGGCCAGCATGACAATGGATAGGATGGTGAGGACATTGTTATGTCCGCCGAACATGCCCCACGCCGCGCCGGGATTGCGCAGGTAGGTGAAACTGAAGAAGCCGGGAACAACCTCGCGCGATTCGCCGAGAGCGAAGTCGACGCGCACCCAGAGCTTCGTCGCCTGATCGAGCACCGTGATGAATATGGTAATCAGTAGCGGCAACATGCTTTGGATGACAGATACGCCGAGAATGGCGCCTTATCAACCCCCGTGGCTTAATGTCGGCCCAAAGGGACGGTACCGCGTCTTACCGCGTTCCATCTCCGACTGGGCCGCAACGGAATAACGCGCGTAGGGCAGCACCTTGAGGCGTTCGCGCTCGATCGGCTCGCCGGTCAATTCGCAGATGCCGTACGTGCGGGCGTCGATACGCCGAATGGCCTCATCGATTTCGTACAGGATATCCTGTTCAGAGCTGACGAGGTTGAGGGCAAACTCGCGATCGTAGTTATCCGTGCCCTGATCGGCCATGTGCAGGCTGTAACCGGAAAGATCACCGGACGCGTCGCGCTGGGATCGGTTCAAGTTGTCGCCGGACAGGAACGAAATGCCGTCAACGACCTTGTCGCGCAGGTCCAACAACGCCTTTCGATATTGACGCAGTTCTCTGGCCGTCAGCTTCTTGACTTTCTTCCGCGATTTACGCGCCGGCTGCTTCGGCGGAACGGGACGCAGTCCCAGCCCCGACTGAGGCGGCGGCAATTTCTTCTCGGTCATTTGGGGCGCAACGGCCTTTTTCGGCGCGCTTTTCCTGGGCGCAGCCTTTTTGCGTGCGGGGGCCTTCTTCGCCGCCTTCTTTTGGGGCGCGGCCTTCTTCTTGGCGGGCCCTTTCTTCTTAACCTTAACCGCCGCTTTCTTCTTGGTAACGGCTTTCTTCCGGCTCACCTTCTTTTT
>SKZA01000141.1 GCA_007127595.1 Kiritimatiellia bacterium | reverse complement strand
TTTCCCCACGACGCTCTTCCGTTAGGATGCCGACGTATTTTGCGTCAACCATCTGTTGCCGCTCACGCAGGCATGGTGCGCGTTCGACGTTACGATCGCCGAAGAATTGCTCCGCGCGGCGCTCGGGCACATGCAGGCCGATGGCTTTCTGCCCGCGCGCATCCATGCGAACGGCGCCACCTCGACAGACACCTTCGCCTGGCCCGTGATCGCGCAATCCGCCGCCGCCGTCCTGCAGCGCGGCGCTTCGACAGACTTCGCCTCGTTCGCCCTTCCTCGTCTGGCACGGTATCTCGGGCATGCCCTCGATCGATTTGAGAAAGACGGACACTATGTCTGGCGCACGCCCGAGGAGGCATTCATCCCGGACACGTTTGACCTCGACTTGGCCACGGTCGATCTCGCGGCCTTTCTGCTTAGCGATCTGGATGCGTTCTGCGATCTCTGTGCCGCCTATGAATACAACGATCCTGCGGTCCAAACGCTTCAGGCGCAACGAGACGGGCTCGTCGCGCATCTTACCGACCATTTATGGGACGGGGACACCGGCGTGTTTCGTGACCGATACGTAAACGGAAAGCAAATAAAGCGGACAACGTTGTCGACCTATCTGCCGCTGCTTTGGAAGGGCTTGGGAAGCGCGTACCGCGAGCAGGTATTCCGACACATGCGCGAGCAGTCCGCGAAGACGGGTAACGCACCGGCGGATCTCTGGGAACGCTGGGACGCCGATCCCGTCGATCCCCCGGCGCCCGCACAGCAAGAGGCATACGTACTGTACGCCCTTTACCAAACGGACGATTCCGGTATTCAGCGGCAGTTTCAAACCGCTCTGAACAACGCCCTGCAGTTTGCGTATAACAAGCACGGGATGATCCCGGCGGACTTGTCCGGCGCGGTCAGTGATCCATCCGGTTCATCCGTCAATGGCGCGGCGCTCGTCGTCATGGTGACGCATCCCCCATCGGCGTCCCGTGCACCGGCCGACACATCATCACAGACCATTCGCTGGCTTGACCGCTATCGTGTCGCGGTCGTGGGCGCATTGATGGGTGCGTTGGTGATAGCGATCACTGCGGTGGTTCTGACCTACTTATTCAAAGCGACGCCGACCGCCGTCGACATGGAAACGCTAACCGGCTTGGCGGAACGCCATTATGCCGACGGACGCTATGAGCAGGCGATCGCCATTTATCACGAGCTGACTGACGCCATGCCCGGTAATGTCGGGCTGCATTTCCGCCTCGGCAACGCCTATTACCGCGCGGGTCAGCTTGCGCAGGCCGAGCAACATTATCAGCGGGCCCTCGACAGCGATCGGCCCCACCCGCGCGCGATGCGTAATCTGGCCATCACGCTGTATGATCAGGGTAAATACGACGAAGCCGCCTCGTACTTTCAGATGATTATCGATCGATTTGGTGATCACTACCCCACCTTGGCCAACCAGGCACAGCTTGCGCTCGACATCATGCAACCGCGCCTATCGGCAGGCGATCCGTGACGGCGAGTGAAGCGCGTCCTTGGGGCGCGACGGGAGAAAGCGGCCTCGCATGCCGTGTTGGTTTCGTCCGGTCTTCGCAAGCGAATCCCCTACAGAGCGAAGAGACAAAAAAATGGAAGGGCGGGCACGCCAAGGAGGTCGGGGTGAGGAACCCCATGGAAAGCGTACACCCGCCCTTCCATAAACAGTAGACACGCAATATCGTCTTGTGTTCAGAAAAGGTTTGCTTTAGAGTGCAACTATCGTTTCAAGCCGTTACTATTGCAATATCATTCGATTTTTTCGGGGAAACACCTAGGAATCCATACTATGTCACATAGACTCGCCAAATACGCACTTCTCCTGTTCCTCCCACTCCTGGTGGCCGGCTGTTTCCGGCAGGATATCCTCACGGTGGATATCTCCGTCCCGCAAATGGGCTCACCCGAATGTCGGCGCCTGGTCATGCAGGCGCTGGGGAACCTTGAACAGGACGCAATCATCCGCGCGGACTTCAACCTGGAGACCCGCACGGCCACCATCACCTACAACAGCATGCGACTCGCATTGAAGAATATCGAGTACGCGCTGACCCATGCCGGGTTTGACGCCAACGACGAGATCGCATCGGATGAGGCGCGCGCCCAGCTTCCGGAAGAATGCCGATGATGTCGGGATGCCCGGCGTAGTGGGCACATGCAAGCATTGATCGATCAGTTTACGGACTACATCGCGCTGGAACGGGGATTGAGCCCGAACACGCGTGAAGCGTATCGTGCCGACCTTGAACGGTTTGCCCAATTCCTGCAAAGCCGGAAAATTACCTCCTTCAACGATGTGACCCGTCGGCAGATCACTGATTTCTTGATGGCGGAAAAGGACCGGGAACTGGCCACCTCCACCCTCGCCCGGCGCTTGGTGTCCATTAAGGTCTTCGCCCGGTTTCTGCAACAGGAAGGGATGTTGGACCGCAACGTGTCCGACGCCATGGATTCCCCGCGCCTTTGGAAAGTCCTGCCCGACACCCTTTCCCCGGCGGAAGTCGAGCGACTGCTGGAAGCGCCCGACAACGATACGCACCGCGGCTTTCGCGATCGCACGTTATTGGAACTCTTGTACGGCACCGGCTTGCGCGTGTCCGAGTTGGCTCATCTGCATGTGACCGACCTGCATCTGGACGAGAAGTATCTTCGCTGCGTCGGCAAGGGAAACAAGGAACGCGTCGTGCCGTTTGGCGAGCGGGCCCGCAGCATGCTCTCCGACTACCTGGCCGTACATCGCCCCGCCCTCCTCAAGCAACGCGCCGCGGAAGCCGTCTTCATCACGCAACGGGGTCAGCCATTCAGCCGAAAGGGGTTGTGGAAGCTGATCAAGACCCATGCGCGAAAAGCCGGTATCACCAAAAACGTGACTCCGCATACGTTGCGCCATTCGTTTGCCGGTCACTTGCTGGCGCATGGCGCACAGTTACGCGTGATTCAAGAGATGCTGGGGCATGCGGACATCTCAACGACACAAATTTATACCCACGTGGATCAAGGCCGGTTAAAATCCGTTCACGCCCAATATCACCCGCGAGCTTAGACATCATGGACAGAAAAACGCGCAAAGGCATCGAGAAACAGCTCGGCTACCGCTTTAAACGGGCGGCCTACCTGGAGGCCGCGTTGACGCATCCCTCCTACCGACATGAGAACGAGGACATCGAAGCCGATAACCAGCGCTTGGAATTTCTTGGCGACGCTGCGTTGGGTCTGGCCGCCGCCGCCTATCTGTATCAGGAATTCGGCGACAAAGACGAAGGGGCCCTGACCCATCGACGCAGCAAGCTGACCAACGGCGCGGCGCTTGCCCGTGTTGGGCACACCATGGACGTGGGCGCCGTCATGCGATTCGGGCGCGGCGAGGAACAGTCCGGCGGCCGCAAACGCGCGTCGAATCTCACCGACGCCGTCGAGGCCGTGATCGGCGCCGTGTACCTGGACGGCGGCCAGAAAGCGGTCGACAAAGTGTTCCGCAGACTATGGCAGGAGGAACTTATTCGCGTCGCCGAAGATGACATGGGCAATCCGAAAGGCGAGTTGCAGGAATTCTGCCAGAAGAAGTGGAAGATCAGTCCCACGTACCGCGTCGAGAAGCAACATGGCCCCGCGCACGCGCGCGAGTATGTGTGCGTGGCGAGCGTCAAGGACAAGGACTACGGGACCGGACACGGCATGACCAAGCGAACCGCGGAAATGGAAGCGGCCCGGGAAACGCTGAAAACGTTGCGTGGAGAGAAGACGTAGGAAGGGCTCGGGAAGAGAACGTCCAACTTCCAACGTCCAACGCTGAACGTTCAAGTTTCAGGGTGCGCCCCATCATAGCATCTATCCCAGAACCGAATTGCGGCTCCGCGGAGCGTCGCCCTCCATAAGATTTTCAAAGGTATTCCGGGGCAAGTGGAGGGCGAGGCCCGCCGAGCCGTGTTCTGGGATAAATACCATAAACAACTCACGCGCCGGGCCTGACTGAAGGAGTCTGTACGCACGGCCCGGCCTTTGCGCGCTTCTGTTCAAAAAAGGCAGAGCTCAACGCGTTCGGCGTTCGAGGCTCGCCTTCTCCAGCATGGACCGTTCGCGATTACTCAGACTGCTCATGCCTTTGTGGGCGATCTTATCCAGAATCCGATCGATTTCCTCCGGCGAAACGGCGTCGGACGCCGCATCTTCACGGCGCAGGACCTTCAAGCCCTGCGGATTACGGTCACGCACGATGCGTATACGGAATCCTTTCCGGAAACCGCCCTTACGGAATACCACATACGCAAATACATAGCCCGCGAGCAACCCCGCCAGATGAGCCGAATGGGCGATTCGGTCGTCCGCGTGCGTCGTCATCAGCATGAACTCGATCCCGGCGAGCAGCGCGGCGAGCACCCACGCCTTCAGCGTAATGGGCAGGATAAAGAACAACAAGACCGTGATGTAGCGGTGGGGAAACAGCGCGACGTACGCCCCGAGCAGACCGAAGACCGCCCCGGATGCCCCGATGCAAATCCCGGCATCCGTCAACATCAGCCAGCCCAGCCCGCCCAGGATGCCCGACACGAAGTAGATCGCCAGAAAATTACGTGACCCGAGCGTTCGTTCGATTTCGCATCCGAGAAAGTAGAGGATGATCATATTGAAGAGGATATGAATAATCCCCGCGTGCAGAAACATGTAGGTGACGATCTGCCAGAAGAAGGCGTTCTTATAAAAATCTTCGCTCAACCCAAAGATGATATCGAAGGCATGCGGCGCCTGATTCTCCACCAGGATGCGAATAATGAAGACGACGAGATTCGCGAAAAGCAGGATGCGCACCGCCGGGGTCAGCGGTTGCGCGAATAATCCGAACTCTCTGGAATAGGGCGTCATCGTATCATTTGCCTGTTTTCAGGGCGAACACCGTACGCTATACTGGCCCGTCATGCAAAAGCGGGATATTGCCGGCTATACGATCGTGCGGCCCATTTTTCTGGGCGGCATGACCGACCTTTATGTCGCCAACACCTCCGGCGGACAACGGGTCGTGCTACGGTTTCTCAAGGAAACATACGCGCGAAATCGCGGATTACGCAAGCGCTTCCTGCATAGCGCCGATATCCTGAAGAAGCTCGATCACCCGAACATCGTGCGCATGATTGAATCCGGCACACGGGACAAGATCCCCTACA
>SKZA01000124.1 GCA_007127595.1 Kiritimatiellia bacterium | reverse complement strand
TCTGGACCGATTACCATCGCCCATATGTTGACCGGAATGGAGCATGTAGGGGGCGAAGCCTCGTCGCCGGATCCTCATGCGACCGAATGAAACACGCAGGATCGACCGACTCACCCTCGGAGGCTTGACGCTCACCTGCTGTGCGCTGGGCGGGTATGCCGCGTGGACGGGCGGGGCGACAATCCCCGCCTTGCATCCCCCCCTGCTGATTTTTGGGGGCCTCAGCCTCGCCTTTCTCGGATGCGCCCTGGGGACAAGTGACCGCCGCCGATTGGTGCGCGACCCGTTCTTCATTTGCGGCGCGCTATTTCTCACGCTGATCGCCATACAGACATGGAACACCGGGCGTTTGCTTTACTTCAATCCTATCCACGAACGGTGGATGTATACGGCCCCGCCGTTCCCCTATCTGCCCTGGTCTTTCAATCGTTCTGAATCCTTTCAGATGCTTGCATGGTTCGGTCCGGCGTGGGCGCTCGGATTGGCCCTGCGCCATGGGCCGGCCCGTTCGCGCCTCGCGAACGTCCTGCTGTGGTTTGTGGTGGTCAATGGCGCCCTGCTCGCCCTTGCGGGTATCATCCAGTGGGTCCGGGGAGACCCCCTGCTTTTCTGGCACACCGCACCCGGCAATCGCTTCTATTTTGCCACGTTCTTCTATCGCAACCACGCGGGATCGTTCATGGCACTGACACTGGCCGCCACGCTGGGCCTGTTGGCCTACCATATCCGTTGGCGGCGCAACGCATGCGCCTCTGTAAACGTTCCCGTGGTTTGGGCGCTCGGCGCTGTAATCGTCCTTCTGTTGGTCGCCGTGCATACTGCCTTGAGCCGTGCGGGCATTCTGCTGGCGTGGGCATTGATCCTCCTCTTCATGCTCGTGCAGTTTGCCGGCGTAAACCATAAGAGGGATCGTGTCGGTCGCTTGCAAATCGGCGTCGTCCTGACGCTCCTTGCCATGATCGCCCTCTTATGGGGCGCCATTCTCGGGGGCGACGCCCTGAGTAAACGCGCGCAGAGCCTGCATAGCTGGTCCAACCAAGTCCAGGGACGCTACTGGCAATGGGACGCCGCCATTCGGATTTGGCAGGACCACCCCGTGTGGGGTGTCGGCGGATGGGGGTATCGGTATCTCTTGCCGCATTATATCGATGAGTCGTTGAGCCACCACTTACGCAATCCCGGAAAAGCGAATGCCCACAACGACCTCCTTCAGTTCCTCGCCGAGTTTGGGGCTTTTGGTCTGCTCCTGCTTCTCGCCGCCGTCTCCGCCCTGGTCTTCCGCTTCATGAGCGCCTGGCGTTCGGTACGGAGCACACCCGTTTCCTCATTCTATCTTTTCACCTTCGCGGGCCTGATTCTTGTTACCATTCATAGCCTCATGGATCTGCCCTTTCGCAACCCGGCCATTTTGTATACCTTCATCATTCTACTGGCCGCTATCCCGGCCGGATGGGGTCATCCCGCCCGCCGATCGCATTCTTCGACCGCAACATGAGCGCCCTATCCGAGCATAACGAAACCGATCCGCTCATCGCGGATGCTCCTGTGGAGCCCCCGTTATCCGGCCGGGTGGTCCGCGGAGCGGGCTGGCTCTTTTTCGGCAAGGTGATCGGACGCGGCCTCGGCGTCATAAAGCTGGTGATTCTCGCGCGCCTGCTTGCGCCCGAGGATTTCGGACTTTTCGGAATTGCCATGCTCGCCCTGGCCACCTTGGAGGCCTTTACCGTCACGGGCTTCGGTGACGCGCTCATTCATCGTCAGGGCCGCATCAGAGCATACCTCGATTCCGCTTGGGTCGTGCAGATCCTGCGCGGCCTCTGTCTGGCTGCGCTACTCTACTTCACCGCGCCGCTCATCGGCTGGTTCTTTGACGAACCGCGCGCCGTGCCGATTCTTCGCGTATTGTGCCTCGTTGAAATTGTCAAAGCCCTCGTCAACCCCGGGATCATCCATTTCCGCAAGGACCTCCAATTCCGCAAGCAAATGGAATACATCCTGTGGAGTGACATCCTTGCACTGATCATCGGCGTGCTGCTGGCCTTTCAACTGCGCAACGTGTGGGCGCTGGTATGGGCCGCATTGGCGGGCACGGCCGTCCGGGTCGCGCTATCGTACATCCTGCATCCGCATCGTCCGCGCCTCCGGATGAATAGCGAGCATGTGCGACACCTGTTCGGATTCGGCGGCTGGGTGCTGGCCAGCTCTCTCTTGATGTTCCTGGTCACCCATGCCGACGACCTCGTCGTGGGTAAAGTGTTGGGCGCGGCGGCGCTTGGCGTGTACCAGATCGCTTTTCGCGTCGCCAACATCGCCGCCACCGAAATCGCACACACCATCAACTCCGTCCTGTTCCCGGCCTTCAGCAAGGTACAGTCCGATAAGAAACGTTTGCGCGCCGGCTATGTGAAGTCGGTCACCGTGACCCTTGGCCTCGCCTGCCCGCTCGCGCTCGGCTTGCTCGTCATGGCGCCTGTCTTGGTACCCGTCTTGCTTGGCGAAGCGTGGCGGCCTGCGGTGGTCCCTATGCAGATTCTCGCCCTGTTCGGTCTCGCCCGGGCGTTTGCGGCCGGGTGTGGCAGCGTATTTTATGCGTGCGGGCAACCACGCCTGCTCGCGCGCGTCTCCGCCATTCAGTGCGTTTTGCTCGCCCTCACCCTATGGCCGTTGACCGTCCGGTACGGCCTGCCCGGGACCAGCGTGGCCGTGACACTTTCCACGCTGCTGGTATACGGCTATTCCGCTTTCCTGACCTGCGCCTTGCTGGAATTACGCGTGCAGACACTGCTACGCACTGTCGCTCAGGCCCTCGCACCAGCCGTGCTGATGGCGCTGGGGGTGGCCTGGCTGGCAAGGTTCGCCACCGAGAGTGTCGGAGGACTGGCACTGCTAGTCGCGGTGGGCGGCGCAAGCTTCGTGGTGTTGTGGCGGCTGATCAATCCATCGACAAACCCCATTCATCTATTGCGGCGCAAGGCATGAAGGAAGGACGCACCGAAGAACAGCTGGCTATTCTCTACGTGACGCATCCCGTTCCGTCCCGGCGCACGTCCTCCGCCTCCCCCTATCTGGGCAGTCGCCTGGCGCACCTTCGCAAACAAGGGGTGAAAGCCGACGTGTTATCCCTCAATCGCGTCAAGAAAGGGCCATGGCACGCGCGCCGCGTGTTGAAGTTTGCGATCTCCTTGCTCTTCCCCCTCATCCACTTCGAGCGCTATGCCTTTCAAGGCGAGACCTATACAATCTACAAGGTCTTGTACGGACCGATCAGCCGGGTTTGGCTCCCCCTTATCGTCCGTGTACTGGTTCGCCTAAAAGGCTATGCGCTGCTGCATTATCATTTTCTGTGGTGTACGCGGGAACTGGCATACCTGAAGCAGCGACTGCGCCTGCCGGTGGTCATCACGGTGCATGGAAGCGACCTGCACGCAAGCGCAGCCGGCGATCCCGTGGCCCGCAAGGTTTTCGGCAAAGCCATTGCACAAGCCGACCGGGTCATCTATGTGTCCCGTGCCTTACACACGATGGCCGAGCAGATCGGACTGGCAACGGACCGTGATCTCGTCATCCCGAACGGATATGAACCCGACTGGTTCAAACCCATGCCCGCACCCTCGGAGGAATGCGTCGTTGGCTTTGTCGGCCATCCGCGCGCGGTGAAGCGAGCCGAGGCGGTGCCACAGATCTTCGCTCAAATCAAGGCGGCCATCCCGGAAGCGATTTTATGGATGATCGGACCGCCGGACTGCGCGGGCAACGTCACCGACGCCATACGCCGCTCGATCAAAGAACTCGAGATCGGCGATGCGGTTCACTCTTTTGGGGCGTTACCCCCCGCGGAGGTGGGCAAGCAGATGGCGCGTATGCGCGTTCTGCTGTTGCCGAGTCGGGCCGAAGGCTTCCCGTGTGTGGCGATCGAGGCCCGCGCCTGCGGGGTACCCGTGGTCGGCAGTTCAAACGGCGGGATTCCGGAGGCCGTCGCCGATGCGGGCGTGATTGTCCCCGACGGGGACCGGTTTGAAACGCGTTTCGCCGAGGCCGCCATTCAGGTTCTCCGCCATCCGCCGTCCCCGAATGCGATCGCCGCCAAGACGCGCGACTACGGCTGGGACCGCATCGTGGCGCGCGAAATGGAGTTGTACCGCGAGGTCTTGAGCCACGCGAAACATGGGGATGGCCATGGATCTGCATCGACAGGTTCCTGATATGTTATGTATGACTGCCGCATGAAGACCCTTTCCATAAAGGCCCGTTTGCGACATTTCGCGAAACAGGTGCTGAAAGGGATGGGACGCAAACCCGGCTTATACCGCCGTACCCGTGATCTCCTGTACGAACCGCGCGCATACGAGGCTTTGCGGGCGCGGTCCCTGGACGATCCCGGCGATCGAGAAATGCGCGCCTACACCGCAGAACAGCCCAGCCCCCATTATCACGCGCTCATCCGGCTGTATACCGACATGCACACGCACGGCTATCAGGCCGGCGCCGACCGGGTGGCCGCCGAGAAGGTATACGCGGGCAGCACGCTGCGCCGGTACGCCCACCCGATACGCCGCGTGTTTGCGGATCATCAAGTGAGCAGCGCCCTGGATTACGGCGCCGGAAAGGGTGAGAACTACAAGACGCACGAACCGTTTCGCGTCGCGGAAACAGGCGAAGTCATATCAGACCTCAAATCCTTTTGGGGCGTGGACCATATTCGGCCGTTCGACCCCGCGTTGGGCGACGAGATCCCGCAGGACACCTACGACGCCGTACTCTGCACGGATGTGCTGGAACACGTCTTTGCGGCGGACGTGCCGTGGGTGGTGGACGGCCTGTTCGCCAGGGCGAAGAAGGTGGTTTTCGTTACCGTGTCCTGTCGCCTGGCCAACGCGCGCATACCCACCGGCGAACAGGCGCATATCACCTTGCGCGCGCCCGCTTGGTGGGCCGGCGTCTTTCACGCCACGGCCAATCGCCATCCCGACGTGGATTACGTGTTGTGTTGCGACGCCCCGGATATCAAGGGGAATCACGAAAACTTCTGGTTTGCCCGGGAAGGGTATGAGCGTCGCGTGACGCCGGATACCACCTTTTCGAGATGATGCTTCCGCAGCCTGCACGTGAAGACCATGCAAAAACGACCGACGATATTCGAGCTTCATCCCCGCGTTATGGATGAGCGGTTGCGGCGCCCGGCCGGCATGAAACCGGCCGATTGGCGCGCGCGGCGCGTC
>SKZA01000379.1 GCA_007127595.1 Kiritimatiellia bacterium | reverse complement strand
TATAGCGCACGCCCAGCACGGCGTTGAAGAGCGCGTCGTCGTCGCGCAAGTCGCCTACTTGCAGATCAATGCGTTCTTTGATATCCGCGAGATTTTCGTGGCGGCCCGTGGAAAAGTTATCCAGCACCCGCACCGAACACCCGCGCGCCAGCAGTGCCCGCACAAGGTTGGATCCGATAAAACCCGCGCCCCCCGTCACCAAACAATCCGCCACGCCCATTCCTCCTTATCGCTTCTCTTCCGTTGTTATCGCCCCAAGCGCAGTTCCGAATCAGGGAAGGCGAGCAAACCGATCTGTGCCCAGGCTCGCCATTCCGTATCGCCGTCTTCATCCAGCCGCCCCCGCACGCCGACCCCGAGCATCGTGCAATCGAAACGCCGCTGAACGAGATAGGTATGCTCCTCCAGTTCCCCTTCATCAATATCATAACGCCAATACCCCGAATACGACCAGCGCGCGCGCGGGAACAGGACAATCTCACCCTGCACCGTTTGCCGGCGGTCCCGGACGTACCGGTATTCGAGCCCCAGCGTACTGCGATCACGGGCGACGAAGGCCAGCTGCGTGTTGAAGAAGCTGATCTCATTTTCGTACCAGTCATATCCGCCTTCGAAATCAATCTTCATCCAATCGGTTAAGCGCAGGCGCGCATCAAAGAACAAGTCTGAAAATGTGTTTTCATCCCGCTCGGGCTCCACCTGGAAGATGGTGAAGACATTCAGGTCGATGAAGTCGTGAATGCGGATCTCTTCCCGCAATTCGTCGGACGCCGGGTCGTCCGTCTCGTCATCGACAGACCTCAGGCGTGCGCGACGCGTCTGCAGTTTGTTGCGCAACCCGAAAAGGATGTCATGCCGTTTGTCCAGCCGGTCCACGGCATCGAACTGATAGAGCCTTTCCGGCCGCACATTCGGGCGGGGCACCATGGTGTAGTCCGCATAGGGTTCCGCGACATGGCGCAGGCCTTCACCGAGATAATTCGGCTGTTCCGTAAGCACCCGAAACGCCTTGAACGATGTTTCGAGTCCGAACTCAACGAGGTTCCGGAGTTCTGCGGGTCCGTCACGCAGCACGGTCTCGGTCTCTTCACCCGAGAGGACGTTGCCTTCTTCGTCCCGTACAAATTCTCCGTCCGCATCGACTTGCGCGACGAGGTTCGTGACTACGCGAACGTCGGGCGTAGCCGAGTACCAGGTGCCGCGATACCCGACACTAGGGATCACGGACAGGAAACCGAAGTGCCGCATGGGATACAGCACGGTATGGGACGAATCCAGGCGAAACGCATCGTAATCCTCTCGCGTGTCACGTTTTGGAAACACACGCTCAAGATAAGCCGCGCTGTGCTCACTCTCGTAATAAAAGGGTGTGGTGGCGATCTGTTGACGGCTGACATCCAACGAAGCTTCCGGCAACCGATTGACGTTTTGATAGAAATCGTTCAGGCGCATGTTCAAGAGGAGCGCCGCGGTGAAATTGTCGCCGCGATGCGTAAGCGTAACGCGATTCTCCGGTTGTACGCCGCGACGGAATTCGCTGTCGAAAAAATCCTCGAGCATGAACGGATCGCTCACGTAATTGAGCTCCGTAATCAGTGTGCGGCGCGCGCCGACCGATTGTGCGTGACTGAACCCGAGCCAATAGCGATCGTTATCGACCAGCCCTTCGCGAATCTGGCGCTGGCCTTCCGAGCGGATGGGCCGATCGTCCGACGTGTAGTAGCCGCGGACAAGGCCGCGCGCATTATTTTGGGGGAGCCGCCACCGTACCTGCTGCCCATACCCGAAGCCGCGTTTGTCGCGATAATCCAAACGGGTTGTCGCCTTCGTGTGGGGGGTTGGATAATAGCTATAGGCGGTCAGCAAGAAGGCGCCGAACCGGCTGCGGTAGCCCGGCATGATGTCGATATTGCTCTTCTTTTCAAAATCCTTCTTGAAGTACGGGGTATAGAAGACGGGCACCCCGTAGAGATAGGTCACGACATGGCGCGCGCGCAGGACCGAGCCGTCCGTCAGGGTGGCGCGACGCGATCGGATAACGAATTCCTGGCGGTCATCGCCGCTGCACGTCGTGATGCGTGGACTTACCAAGTGAATTTCGTTGGGGGCCACCTGCCGTGAATCGCGGGCACGGATATAATAGGGGTCGGTGAATACGTGAAATTCGCCGAAATCGCCCACGCGCGTTTCTATATTGTAGGTGAATTCCTCGCCTTCCCATGTGCGCCCTTCCCGCTCGAAATAGACGTTGCCGCGCGCGTATACGTCCTGGGTCTGCGTATGGACCTCCATGTAATCGGCGCGCAAGGTGTCGCCGTGCTGACGCACCATGACGTTACCGATTCCGATAAGGATATTCCGGTCGGCGTCAAATTCCAAGCGGTCGGCCACTACCTCCACACCGCCGTCCTCCGGAGGGGGCGGGAGATCCGATTCCTCCTCTTCCTCCGCACGCGCCTCCACCTCCTCGTCGTGATCGAAGTCCAAGCCCATGACTCCGACACGACTCACCTGTCGGGCGTCAACAGGAAGGAGAAACAGGGGAAAAAGAAGAACAAGAAATGTCTGCAGACCTGCTAATCGACTCCAAACTCGCATGAAGGAAACCCCGCTCGGTTACGCGCCAAGAAATGTTGCGGACCGTAGCACAGGGGGTGGGCGACGCCAAGCGATATGTTTAGGTGGTCACTTTCGCAAGCGCTTGATCTTCACAATGCGCTGTTGCGCCGGCGGTCGACGATATTCTTCCGGGATGTCGATGCGAACCGTGGAGCCCTTCTGCTCGTCTTCCGCACCGGGATTCTCAATCAATCCCGTTGTCGCCCTCTCATCGGAAGCCGTGGTGTCCACGGGATCGGACGCTTCCGCGCCTTCCGGCACGGGCACCTTGATCTTCTTCCCGCAAGCCGGACAATCGATGGCCCAACCGGCCATGTCCTCGGGTGCGTCCAGATTCTGCCCGCAGTGTGGACAATCAAAGTTAATTTCGGCCATGATCTCGCCCTTTCTTCACATTCGCCGCCCATTCCACCTCGCAACGTGCTGACGTCATAGTCTGCACAACGCGGCATTCCGAGTCAATCATATGATATCCTTCACCTGGAGGCCACCGAGCTTCACGACACGTTCGAAATGTCTACGTTCGACGGGTTGCACCGAAAGGCGCGTGCCTTTGCGCAAGACGAGCATGTCCTTCAAGGACTGCTCCCGTCGCAAGTCGTCCAAGGTCACCTGTTCAGGAAAACGCGCGACATACGCGACATCCACCATCATCCATATGGGCTCATCCTTTGTGGCCCGCGGATCATGATAAGGACTGTTCGGATCAAGAGCCGTGTGATCGGGATAGGCCTCCTTGCACACCCGCGCAATGCCCGCCACGCCCGGCGGCTTGGCATTCGAGTGATAAAACAACACGAGATCGCCCACGCGCATATCATCGCGCATAAAGTTGCGCGCCTGATAATTGCGTACACCATCCCACGATGTCCGCCGCTGCCTCTTCAAGTCGTCGATGGAGAATACGTCCGGCTCGCTCTTCATTAACCAATAGCGGCGGGCCGCGGCCATCCTACGGCTCTCCGAATTGACCGGTATTCAACAGCACCAGCGTGCAGGCCTCAACGACATGGACGCCTTCCGCGCGCAGGCGTTCGGCCAACTCACGGTTCTCCGCGCCCGGGTTGAAGATCACCCTCTTGGGCTTGAGTTGTACAATGTCCTCGGTCAAGGCGGCGGAGCGATCCGGTCCGACGTACATGGTCAGCGTGTCCACGCTGCCGGGCACCAGTTCGCTGATCTGTCGCACCACCGGGAAACCTTCGATCTCATCATAGGCGGGATTCACGGGCATGGGCTCATGCCCATGCTCCCGCAACAGGCGGATCGCCTTATTGGAATAGCGATCCGGTTTGGGCGAAGCACCAAGGACAGCAACTTTCATAGCCGGTTCAACTCCCTCCTTTGAAGGGCGGACGCCGCTTCTTCGGCGGTCGATTCGGGCGTGCCCCCTGCGAACGGCGCAACAGGGCGGCGCGTTCAGCCGGGGAACGAGGCGCATGCTGTTCGGCCGTCGCGCGGCCGGCCGTGCGCGCACGCAGTTGCGACAAGGCCGAACGTACCACCGGATGCGTCCCCTGCCCCGCTGTAGCTGCGAGCGAGCTTTGGCGAGCCGCTTCCGCCCCCTCTTTCGCGCGCACCAATTCCTCCAGCTTGCCTTTCAAATCGCTTTCGAATCCCGCGAGTCGCTGTTGCAGACTCGCCTCGCGTTTTTTATGACGCTCGCGCTCCTCGTCCAGTTGTTTCCGCAATTCGGCGGTTTTCTCTTCAATTTGTTTTCCACTTTGGGCTTGCGCCTCCTGCTCCGCCTTCTCGCGACGAGCGACTTCCTCTTCCAATTGCTTCTTCAATTCCGCGGTGCGCTTCTCTAGCTGTTCAGCGACGCCCTTCTTCTCGTTGCCCGCCTGTTCGCGCGCCGCCTGCAGTTGTTGTGTCATATCAACGACACGTTTCTCGGAGGCGTTCAGCTCTTCTTCCAGCTCCGCCACACGCTTTTCAGCGGTCACCTTCGCCTCGGCCAGCGCCTCGCGATCCTTGTCCGCCTGCTCATCCTTCGCCGGCGCGGCGTCCGCCTCGGCCTGCTTGCGCTTGAGCGCTTCCAGCTCTTCACGCAAGCGGTCTCTCTCCGCAATCACGAGAGCTCGTTCTTCATCCCTTGCCTGCTTGAGCTGTTCGATTTCCTGCGCTTGCTTTTCATGCCGCGTTTCCAAATCCCGGCGCATATCATCCAGTCGGCTCACTTCGCTTTCGAGCCCGCTCTTCTCCTTGTGCAGCGCGGCCAACGTCGCGTTCAACTCATCCACCTCCGCCTGATGTTCGGCTTGCAACGTCCGTACCGCCTCATCCGGGGTCGGAATGGATTCGACCGGCGTGGACGGTTCCGGCTCTTCGGCAATCAAGCCGCGCAGCGCCACGACACACGCGGGCAGGGTCTTGGTGGAGTGTTTGTCCTGTACCGGTTCGTCGAGCGGCACATCGCCGTCGACAAGCAGCTCGCACAGTGCGCGGAGGTGGACGGGCCCGTAATCGACGCCGTGCCGATACCGCACAAGATAATTCATTTCCAGCGCGGCCAATTCCGGAGCGGGCATCCAATCCTTCTGATCATGCGAAAGCATGTCGTCGGGCGCCACACGACTGTCCTTGGCCCATTGTTTCAGGTCCCCCATGCGTACGGGCCCGTAGATATTGCCATCGGG
>SKZA01000373.1 GCA_007127595.1 Kiritimatiellia bacterium | reverse complement strand
GCGCGCGCTGGGCGGGCGCCGCCCGCACGCGCACCTCCGAGGGCCGATCGACCAACGAAAAGATGCGCGCGCTGTAGGGCGCCATCCGCGTCTGGGCGCGGGCGCCGCGCCGCAATGTAAAGGGACGCGCTTCGCGCGGGCGCTCGCCACCGAACGTGTCCCAATCGGTATTCAGGCGCAACGTCCACTTGCCTTCGGATGGAAACGGGATAATCACGTCCTCCTTTTCGCCCGAAAAGTTTACGGCCACGACCACTTGATCGCGCGGGTCATCGGCATGCGCGCGCCAGTAGACGATATGCTTGCGTTCATCATCCACATGCGCCACCTCAATCCGACGCCCCATCAATCCGATCGTATGTCCGGCGCGATTGCGACGCAACCCGATCAACTCGCGATGCAGGTTCAGCGTGCCCTCGTGCTGACGCACCTTGCGCCAGTCCAAGGGCGTATCGTTGTGCCACGCGCCGTATTCCTGGAACTCGTTGCCCATGAACAGCAACGGAATGCCCGGCGCGGTGAACGTCAGTACGGCCCCGAGCCCGCTCAGACGGCGCGCATAATCGCCGCCGGGATCGCGCGGAGCAATGTCCGACGCGATCCGCTGTTGCTCGTTGAGCTTTCCCGCTTCGTCGTGATTATCGACATAGATTACGCGCCACATGCGCGGCACGCGCCGAAGCGCCGATGCGACCTCGCGCATGTTCCGCTCGATGTCCGTACGCGCCTGTATCGACGGCATCACCTGGTGATGAAAATCGTAATCCCATGACGCGTGAAAATTACCGATCCCCAGCGAATCCTCGGCAATGCTCCACACGCCGGGATGGCGCTCTTTGATCTCGCGATTGATCTCTTCGAGCATTTGCGCGCCTTCGGGAATCGGATTGCGGCCATCGTTGTAAGCGCGAATGTTGACGGTTGAATCCCAGCGGAAACCGTCGATCCGATATTCGTCCAGCCACATCATCGCATTATCCCGTATGAAGTGACGGACCATCGGATGGTCGAATCGCGGGCGCGGACCCCACGGCGTCATGTCGATATCAAAGCCGTCATAGAAGTAGATTCCGCCGCGATCCCCTTGTCCCGTGCCGTCGAACTGCAACAAGTCAAGGTTCTGCGGCCCGTAATGGTTGTGGACAATATCGAGGTGCACGGCCAGCCCCCGCTCATGACACGCTTGTATAAAGCGCTTGAACGCGTCCGCCCCCCCATAGGCCTGTTCAACGGCGAACAGGTCGCTCGGATTGTATCCCCAACTATGATTCCCGCTGAACTCATGTACAGGCAGAATGCAGAGCGTGTTCACCCCCAGCTCGACCAGATGGTCGAGTCGGCGAATGGCGTCATCGAACGTGGCCGGCATCCCGCTGTCCGGACGCGGATCATAAAACGTGCCGATATGCATTTCGTAGATGACCAGCTCTTCCAGTTCGTAACGTGGCGGCTTTACCCCCCTCCATCGAAAGGCGTCCGGATCGTAAAAGACCGACTTGGTCTCGTCCGCCGACACCTTGCGCCCGTACGGATCGCGCCGGCGCAGTTCGTCATTGATCAGGAACTGGTATTCGCCGCGCGGACGACTGCCGCGGATCGTGCCGGACCACACGCCCGTACGCCGGTTGAATTCAAGGTAATCGGTCGATCGCGGGCGCCAACCGTTGAAATCCCCGATTATCGCCACCGTGTCCGCGTTGGGCGCCCATACCCTGAACGTCGTGACATCGCGCCCGAAGGTGACGCCCATAGGCTCATCGCCGGTCACTGCTAACGCGTGAGCAACCAACCCCATGACCAACAGAATGGCGGATAGACTGGAGCGAAATCCTCCGGAGGGACGGACGCCGTCCCGCCCGGCAGCCTGCCCTGGCCTCCTGAAGGGACGGGCTTCCGCCTCCGCCGAGCCTTCGGCGGACAGCCCTCTCCGTCCGATATTCGCTATAGATCGCGGATGCACTCTCATTATGCCAACCTCACATCCAAACTGATACCGTACACCATAGCGACATACGAGCCCTGCGTGCAATTTTCCTCCACCAACAATTTCCAGTTTTCGCACAACGGAAGTTGACGAATGTATCCCCGTGTATTCTCTTATGGATATGCGCTTATTCCATGCCATCAATGCAATCGCCGTATCGTACATGCTCTGCGCCGCAGGCGTTGACGCGAAAGACGCGCCCGAACATTTTCAGCAGATCGCTCAAGACGCGTCCTTGCGGGCGGCCACGGTAGTGGAAGGCCGGGACGGCTGGCTCTTCTTCATGCCCGAACTGCGCCATCTCGGCGCCGGCAAGTTCTGGGGCGATGAAGCCTTTCTGATCAGCCGCGCCACACGTGAAGACGCCACGGACCCCCTGCCGGCCATTCTCGCGTTCCACAACGAATTGCAGGCGCGCGATGTGAAGCTCATTATCGCGCCTGTCCCGCCCAAGGCCGTCATCTACGGCGACAAACTACCCGGCTCGACCGACTGGTTCGACGCGCGGCCCGATCCGTGGCATCAGACCTTCTACGATCTCTTGCGCGACGAAGGCATCACCGTACTGGACCTGACCGACGCCTTCCTCGACGCACGCGATCATGAGCGCGGTCCGCTGTACTGCCTACAGGACACGCATTGGTCCGGCGTCGCATGCGTCCTTGCCGCGAAAGCAATGGCTGAACAGATCAAGCCGCTGGTTCAGGATGTCGAAACCCGATCTATCGACACCGAATGGCGCACGATAGAGATTACAGGCGATTTGTGGCGCATGCTTGATCAACCCGCTTTGCCGCGCGAAGAACTGAGCGTGCGCCACGTGATGGGAGCCGACCCCGACCCGGAGAGCCCCGTGCTCTTGCTCGGCGACAGCCATACGCTCGTCTTTCAGGCGGGCGGCGACATGCATTATCGCAATGCGGGACTCGCGGATCAACTCGCTGTTGAGCTGGGGTTCCCGGTGGATCTCATCGGCGTGCGCGGCTCGGGCGCCACGCCCGCGCGCATCAATCTGTTCCGCCGCGCGCAACGGAATCCAGCGTACTGGGACGACAAGAAAGTCGTGGTCTGGGTCTTCGCCGCGCGCGAGTTCACGGAAAGCGACGGCTGGCGGATCGTGCCGATCGCGCCGTGAGCATTAGACTCAGAAGTGGTAGGACAGCCCGAAACTGATCACGGGATAGAACTTCAGCCAGTCCAACACGTCTTCCAATTCCGATTCCACAGCTCTTGAATCTTCCCGAAACTGGTCGCTTCCTGCGGCGGTACCGCTGGAGGAAAGCCGAAAACTATAATCCTGCAGCATCACACCGATATCCATTGAGAACATCAATAGCGTGTCGGGCTTCACGCTGTTTCCAAATCCAATGCCGAAATAGGGGGCGACCACCTCATACGACGCCGTTCCGCGTAAGCGCCCCATTTCATCCGGCGTATAGACATTCCCGCCCAGCAAGACATTGCGGTCAGGCGTACCCGAGACCACCACTTCCATGTCCGAAACCACCAGGCCCGCGCTGATCCTGAAATTCTTCAGTCGCGTGGGATATATATCCAACAGCAGCCGCGCACCCAGAAATTCAAGGTCATAATCGAAGTCAATTCTTTCGATGGTCTTCTTGTACGTGGCGGACAAATAGGTGGCCGCGATGCGAAAATTGAGGGACCGCATCAGATGGAAAGTCGATTCCGCCCCTACCCCGAGCGTACCTGCGTGCAGACCCAACGCAATTCCCGTCCACTCGAATGCGTCGGGATTGGGCCGACCGCGTTCGTCATAACGGGGAATGACAGGTTCAGTGATCGACGCCGAAGGCTGCTCCATGCGCGGTGCCTCCATCCGTGCGGGCGCGGGGGTTGGGCTATGGGTGGCGCCCGCATCATCGCGGATATATCCCTGAGCGCCGGCGTTGATGCCGATTGTGGCTGCAAGCAAGAGGCAGAGTAATTCGGTTCGCTTCATACTAATTCAATCTCCTATGCAAATGGCGCGAAGCGCAGGAAGCGCTTCGCGCCATCGATGTGGTTTTCTTTGTTGCGGAAACCCGCGAAACGCTGCGTCCTACGCTGGCCATCAGGGCAGCCGCCCTTGGCTGGTGACATCCGCATTAGCTACGAACCATCCTAATGCGCGACCATCCTCCGAGTAGAGGATGCACAACACATCACCGCGAAAACGGTTCTTGGGTCCGCGAATCGTGTAGGAAGGACGTTTCGCGCCATAATCCGTATCGAAACTGCGAAACGATGCTCGCTGTCCGTCCACCATGGTATAGGAACCGGGCCCCACCCCCATGCTCGTCGCAAAGTGGGTCGGCCAACGAATACGGAACGTGTTGTCGTACGACTTGTATCCGAAATACCAAAGCTGGCGGGATGTGCCCGAGGGATTGGCGGGAATCGACGGGTTATTCGGAAGGTCGGTATAGGCAGGCGTGGATAGTGCCGAGGATTCGGCCCCCTCGCCGGCGGCGGACGCGGATTCGCCGGAATTGTCGCTGCTGTCGTCCAACGAGCAACCAGTCGACGCGTACATCAAACCGATCATAAGCCCCGCATAAACAACCATGAGAAACCTGTTCATAGGCTCCATTCTCTTTCTGTCCTTCGTCCGGGCCTTGTCCGTCGATCGCCGTTGCGCGGGGAGATCACCCCGCTTCCAGACGGGAAGCGATAAATAGCGCGTGGCGTTCTTGCAACGAACAAGCAGCCAAGACAAAATAGGCGCGTAGGATAGTCGCACGCTGGCGAATGTCAAGAGACAATAGATCCCTCAGCTGGCCCGGCCACTGCCGGGTGCAAATAGATCGGCGTCGGCGGTTCAGGTTCCGTGCCGGCCCGATGACCCGCCAGCGCCAAGCGCCCGATCCATTCGGCTTCCGGATAAACGTCGCGCCGAATCCAATCGCGATCCGATAAGCCGGCCGACTCCACATGCGGCTGCAGGCGCGTCCATTCCGACGACGCCAGCAACGCGCCTGATGGCAACACATCGCCCAAATCGCCATAGGCCGCCAGACGCCAACCACCGTTGCGCACAACACCGGCGCCGTCCCGATCGAATACGCCGAACCATACGCGCTCGCGGCGCGCATCGCCGACCACGACAATGTGGCGCGCGTCCGGATGCCCGGCCGCCAAGGCGGCGGCCAGCGCGGCGCCGCTGCTGACCGCCCGCATCGGGGAACGCTGCGGCAATGCCAATGCCTGGGCAGCCGTCAAAGCCACGCGCATACCGGAATAACGACCCGGCCCGCGACCGGCCGCGTACAATCCGACTTCGTCCCACG
>SKZA01000387.1 GCA_007127595.1 Kiritimatiellia bacterium | reverse complement strand
GCACCGAAACAACCGATATTGATTGGACCGATGAGGGCGTGGACATTGATTTCACCCTTACCGGCGCCAACAGCTACAGCGTCGATGTGACGCCGGTTGGTGGTTCGACGCGCACGTACAACGGCACCTTTACGGGAACGATTGATCAAGTCCGCGCTTGGTCGGCTAACAATGGTACCGATGATGGCGATAATCCTGAACGCGATTTCTTCATCAACAACCTCTTGCTGGAAGGGGAAGGGGAATCCACACCGGATCGCGTCAGCGTGTCCGTCACGATTACGCGGGAAGAGGATGCCGATGTGGACCAATATGGCGTCCCGCTTTCCTTCTATAGCGAGCATGGTTTGGATACGAGCAATCCGGAGGTCGGGCTAATGCTGACGCCCAACGGGTACACCTATCGGGATGCCTACTTCCTGGACATTGATCCGGGCGACGAAGAGGTCCCCGCGTTCCTCATGCACATGGGCTCGGGCGGCCGCCCGACGTTCCAGGCGCCCGCAGGCGGCAGACGCTACATCGTGCAGCATACCGCCGACTTGCGCGATCCGTTCGTGGACATCGGCGAAGGACTGATTATTGGGCAGGAAATCGAACTGAATGGCGACGCCGTCGGATTCTATCGCATCCGGTTCCTGGACCATGGTGATGACAATGGGAACGGCGGAGACAACGGAAACGGTGACGATAACGGCGATGATAATGGGAATGGGGATGACAATGGCGATGACAATGGAGACGATAACGGAGATGGGATCGCCATCGAGAACATCTTCGGCACAGACGTCTTTGTCAGCGAAGACAACGAGGTCTGGATCGACGCCGCCGCCTGGCCGGAAGGATCATCGGTCGCCGCGTACATCGTATATTGCATCAATCCTCCGTGCGACGGCGACTGGCCGTTGACTCCCATGACGCGCAACGAGGAGTGGGAGAACGGCGACTGGTGGCACATCTATATGGGCGAGCATCCAGACGGCACGGTGCTTCGGTTTTCCGTCATGATGGTGGATGGCGAAGGGAACGAGCACTGGGATAATAACGATGGGGCTGATTACATCATCACGATCGGCGAGGACAACGGGAATGGGGGAGACAACGGAAATGGCGGCGTCGGCGGCGACGGGTTTGAACCGTATTCGACCAACCCGACGTTGGGCAAACGCCAGACCATGACGATCAACGGCAATCCATCCGGCTGGACCGATGAGCACTTGATTGCGCTGGATATGGCCAACGACGATCCGCGCACCCTGGGCGCTAACTGGACGATGCACGAGGCGCCGATGGACCTCACACATCTTTGGGCGGCCTGGGATGATGATTATCTGTATCTCGCCTGGCAGTACGTGGACGTGACGGACGTCATTGATCCAGAGAATGCCGGCTCCTCCCTGGGCAGTAGGGTTTCCAACAACGAAGGTGTCTTTACGTGGATTGTCATCGATACAGTACCCGGCCAGGGCGCCACAGAGGACATGTGGGAGAAGCAAAACTCGTGGACCGGACCGAATACACCGAACTTCCAGCTTTATGCGCATGGGAATCTGAGCCCGCACCATAATGTTGGCTACATTTCCCGCGCGGTGGACGGGGCATTTGTCGTGGACGACGCCATCCGGGACACGCCCGGTGCGGACTACAACACATTTGCCGCAGCCGGCATTTCCGTCGCTGTCGGTGAAACGTTCGCAGGAAACAGCCTGTGGGGCGTGTGGAATGCTGATGATCGCTTCGAGCCGGGAGCGCCGCATGTCAACTTCCTCGATGAAGGTCATGACACAAGCCGCGACAGCTTCTATGAGATGGCTATTCCGTTGAGCCATCTAGGCATCACATCGGCCCTCATCGAGTCGCAGGGTATTGCCGTTATGGTGGGTGGCGGATCGACCTCCAGCATGGACAGCATCCCTCACGATGAAACCACGCTGGCCACGCACGGCACAACCGATTCCAATTCATCCAACGAATGGGAAGACGTTGACATCTTTACGGCTCCTTTTGCCCGTATCGGCGCAAACTGATCGGGCGGTGAGCGCAAGCAGCAGGAACCCGCGGCGCCATTCGCGCCGCGGTGGGTGGCGGGGCGGCGTTGACAGCGCACCCACGACGGCTGTTCAAACCGCCGCTCGCTGTGCTATGTTTCGTCCATGCCCACGGCCATCATAGCCGACCCGATCAGCAAACAGCACGATCCCGGCTGGGGACATCCGGAATCGCCCGAGCGATTCGACGCCGTCCAGCGCGCGTTGCAGAACGAGGGACTGCTGGACATGGCGTTGACGCTCACGCCGCGGAAAGCAACGGAGGACGAGCTGGCGTGGTGTCACGATCCTGATTACATCGCACAGATTCGACACGAGATCCAAAGCGGTATGACCCAGGCCAGCACGGGTGACACGGCGCTTTCGTTCCGGTCCTACGAAGTGGCGCAGTATGCCGTAGGCGCCATCCTTCGCGCGGTAGACGCGCTCATGTCCGGCGAGGCGCGCAACGCGTTTTGTGCCGTGCGGCCGCCCGGTCATCATGCCACGCGGAACTGCGCCATGGGTTTTTGCATCTTCAATAATGTGGCGATCGGCGCGCGGTACGCCCAGAAGAAGCACGGTCTTGAACGTATACTGATCGTGGACTGGGACGTGCATCACGGAAACGGGACGCAGGACATCTTCTACGAGGATCCGTCGGTCTTTTATTTCAGCGCGCATCAAGCCCCCTTGTATCCGTTCACTGGCTGGGAAGAAGAGCGGGGGACCGGACCGGGCGAAGGCGCGACGCGAAACGTGTGCATGGCCGCCGGGGCCGGCCGCGCCGAGATGTTGGCTGCTTTGGAAGACGTGCTGGCGCCCGCCATGGAAACGTTCCGGCCGGACATGATCTTTCTATCCGCCGGATTCGATTCGCGTGTGGACGATCCGTTGGGGCACATGCAACTGACCGACGCCGATTTCCGTGATATGACCGCGCACATGATGCGACTGGCAGACACGTATTGCGACAACCGGCTCGTGTCCGTATTGGAAGGCGGCTACAACCTGCACGGCCTGGCCTCCGCCGTAACCGCGCATGTGCACCAATTGATCTTTGGTAACCGGTAACGCGATAAGGGCATTGCGCCGGAACCTCTTTTCGGGTATCGAAGGGAATGAATGCCCGGGTGGCGGAATGGCAGACGCAAGGGACTTAAAATCCCTCGCCCGTAAGGGCGTGCGGGTTCGACTCCCGCCCCGGGCACCAATCCTATAGCCCGCGTGTTATACCTGCCAGCATACTTGATCATAGCTGCAATTTCGTAAGGCCATCCGCTTTGGCCCTTGCTTCCCATCGAGTAGCTGAATCAGTATCATCCTCAGCCCCCCCCAGAAAATGCGAGTAGGGACATAACAGAAGCAAGATATGTCGTAAGTCTATTCATCTGTCACTCGAAACGTTAAGCATGAGGCGGCGCGTGATACGCGGCCCCAGTGTTTCGTCCTGTTCAAAAATCGCCCGCCCGCCCTAAAGTAAGCGCTTCGCTTCACGTCAGGGCCTGCGTATCACGCGTCGCCTGATACCTATTGTTGCGGCTGAATAGCCGGGAGAGGGAAGGGAACGTTGTCTTTCCTTCCCGATCCCGGCTTTCAGCTGCAACGGGTAGTGCATCGTCTTAAGTCAGGGGACGGGTACCCCGTGGAGCCATTCCGAGTTGCCGAAGCAGCCCGGATGACATGGATTGTATCCAGAGCCATCGGATGGTCCGTGGCATAACCAATTAGGAGTGACCCGTCCCATGAGAAGTGTATTCCCAAAAGCCTGTCCCGCAATCCAAAAGATCTTTGAGGAGGCCTCAGCCAAGAAGATCATGATCGTTCCTATCGACTATGCCAAACGCACCCATACCGCCATGGCTTGCAATGGCCAAGGAACCCCGTGGCGGGCTCCGTTCTCCGTAGAAAACAATCCCGCCGGAGTGGCTTTTCTCCGGCAGGCCATCGAGAAGCTGCGCCGAAAACACGGCGTTGCACCAGAACATGTGCTCGTCGCGGGCGAGGATAGTTGCACCTTTACCTTCAACTTCATTCATGCCCTGTGCATTCAGGGACTTACCGTTATCGGCCTAAACGCCAGGGATGCCAAAATCGAACGGAGCACCCTGGTCGCCAGCACCGACAAGATCGACTTACAGGGCGTCGTCTCCCTCATCCTCAAACGCCAAGGGCGGCTCATCAACGCCGAACCGACTCGGCCCTCGTCCATCCGACAACTCACCCATCACCGCACCTCCCTGGTCAGCGCCCAGACCGCTTCCAAGCTGCGCATCCATGCCCTCGCGGATCAACTCCTGCCCGGATTCCTTGATCCCCAGCAAAGTATTATCAGCCCCTTCTCGGAAGCCAGCCTCTGGCTCATGAGCGAACGCTTCTCGCCCGCAGGCATACGCTCAAGACGCCTCGATACCCTCGAAAGCAAACTGCGTGATTTCCATACCGAAAAGCCGCTTGAAGCCGCCGAAGCCCTCAAGCGCTTGGCCCAATCCGTCCTGCCTCCGCCTGCGGGCCTCTGTGAAGCCCTCCAGTACAACCTCGCGCGCGAAGTCGAGATCTACGCGGCCATCAACCTGGGACTGAACCGCATGACCACCGAGATCGCCAAACAAATCGCCCCCACATCAGCCGCCCTCTTGACCACCATCCCCGCCATTGCCATCCCCTCCGCCGCGGGTTTCTATGCCGAGCTCGCTGATCCCAACCGCCAGCGCGGCACCAAACGCATGACCTCCTATGCCGGTATCGTCGCCGCACTCAAACAAACCGGCGGCCCTGAGAAGGAGGCGCGCACCAGGCGGCGCAAACGACGCGCCAACCAAGACCTCAAAAACCACCTCTACATGCTCGTCCGCCAAATTAAACTCAACGGGCATCCCGAATTCAAAGAGGATTATGCCCGGCGCGAGGAGGCCGGACAGGATGTACGCTTCACCATGGCCCGGCGCATGCTGCGCATCATCCTGTTCATGCTCAACAACAATGCCTTTTTCCTGCCTCCATCCTTGCTCGACAACCCCAGCCCCCATCAACTCCGTGACTATTATCAAAAGGGATGGAAAGGGATCCTGATCAAATGGCGAAATGCCGGCGCCATAAAGGAAGCGTTCGCGCCCAACGCGCCATTGGAGCAATGGCGCGTGATGATCAACGAACTCTATGGACTAAATCTATCCAAATCCTCTCCGCAGCACCGGAAAGAGACGTGAATGGAAAACCGGGCGGCCGGTACGTGAATGGCTATGCGTCGCATGTCGCCCCGCAATGCGGGGACGGCTCTAATGGAGAATG
>SKZA01000223.1 GCA_007127595.1 Kiritimatiellia bacterium | reverse complement strand
GTCGTTTTTACAAGCGTATCCCGTAACGGAACCTTATGCGTCGTGGTTGGCGCAGCGCATGGACTACTTCGACATGGCGCATAGGGTGCTGCGCTCGTACATGGACAAGCCCGAGCCGTTACGGCCCGCGCCGCCCCCCCCGCAGGAACACACGTTACGGCCGCCTGCGCCGCAGCCGCCCGTGCGCGTGTCGCCGGAGGAGAATCGGCGGATGGCCGGCACGGCGCGCAATCGCGTGAACTGGGATCGTAAACTCGCGGGTCGTTCGATGCCGGTCCGCGCCGAAAAATTGGCGCCGGACCTGAAACGCATTTTCGCCGAAGAAGGCGTGCCCCCGGAACTGATCTGGCTGGCGGAGGTCGAGTCCTCCTTCAATCCGTCGGCGCGCAGCCCCGTGGGGGCGACCGGCCTCTTTCAGTTCATGCCGGCCACAGCCGAACGGTTTGGCATGAAGCTCGCGCCAACGGATGAACGGTTGGACCCGCATAAGAGCGCGCGCGCCGCCGCGCAGTACCTGCATTTCCTTCATGGCCGGTTCGGCTCGTGGCCGCTTGCGTTGGCGGCCTATAATGCCGGGGAAGGTCGTGTTGGACGCACCCTGCGCTCGCATAACGGAAGCACCTTCGCGGATATTGCGGATCATCTGCCGTCTGAGACGCAGATGTATGTGCCCAAAGTGTTGTCCACGGTGCAGTTACGGGAGGGGATCAATCCGGAAGACCTGCCACCGCCTATTCCCCGGACGGCGCAGAAGCGGGCGGGGTTTGGGGTTCGGTAACACGCGACACCCACAAGCTTGGCTGCTGAGCGGTTGTTTGCCAAATGCCGCATGCTCAACGCTCCTCACGGGACGCTGACTTCCACGCGGAAAAAACGCAGGGCGTTGGTGGCGGGCGGCGCGTTGGTCGCGTCCCATGTCGTATCGACCGGTTGGCCGGGGAAGGGCGGCGGATCTGCCGGCGTCCATGCGGGATAGTTCGTCAACGGTTCGTCGAGATACTCCACCCGATATACACGCGCCGTGCTGGAGGAGAAGGTCAACGTCTTAATCGACCCATCGTTGTCTTGCTCAATTTGCGTAATGGCAAAGAAGCTTTGATCGTCGTTAGGGTCCGTGTCAGCCACGTATTCCTGAAAGTTCGTTGCTCCGTCGCCGTCGTCATCCGCGTCGGCGACGGCGTTGGTGACGCCGCCAAAGTGCAGGTATTCCCACCAGTCGGGGATCCCGTCGCCGTCGCTGTCCATAAACACACGCACGGTGGTGATGGGGCTAACGACCTCATGGCCTTCGTCATTGAAGGCGTGCGCCTGCAATTCGATCAAGCCGGCGCCTTGTTCCGTGGTGTCCCAAGTAAACGCCCACGGCGGTCCGGCGGCTTCGTCGATGATTCGTCCGTGGGCGTAAAACTGCACGGCGGTCGTTATACCGGACTGGAAGGCGACGTCAACGGTTGCCGTGACGACCGTGCCGAGCGCGACGTTTGCGCCGTGCGCGGGATGCGTGACCGCTGCTGCAGCGCCATGATTGTTCACGACAAACGGCATGAGCGCGTGACCCTGCGTCCGGACGGCGGAACCGTCGTAGGCCACAGCGCGCAGCGTGTGCGGCCCGTCGGGGAGCGTTGTTGTGTCGAGGATATATGAGGCGGTCAGGTTCGTGCGGCCGTCGACGAGAAAGATCGTGCCCCGCGCGGCCAGTGCGTCGGCGTTTTCATCAATCAAACCATAGAAATGATGTGACTCCAGGCTCGAGCTGATATTGGTGTACTGTAGTCCGATGCCGTATCCTTCCCATCCGTTCGTGCGTGCGACAACCGCGGCATCGGCGTGTGACGGTCCGGCATGGGCCATGAACTTCATCTCGACGCCGGTACTGCCATGAAGATTCGTATCGGCATTGACGGCATTCATGAGGTTGGTCAGCATCGCTCGCGCATTCATGCCGGCCGTGGCGACGATTTCATTGGTAAAGGTCACGCCGTCCAAACGAGTGACGACCGTGCGCAAGATATCTCCTTCCTGTGGTGTACCCTGCACGCGGACCAAGCGCGTCGCGTAAGCGGGGGACTCCAGCAGATTGGTCCCGGCCGCTGTTGCGAACAGTGTCAATTCGGCCGCCAACCCCATATCTGTTGAGATGTTGTAGGTAATATTGGTGCCCGGTTCGCCAAGGGCGTCCTGCCGAAGTTCGATCCGGTCGCCGCTGGCAAACGCCGTTACGGGAAGCGCCGGGGGCGGCGGACTGAATAGATTGATGCTGTCGGCCAGGCCTTGCGCTACATCGGCCAGCGTATCGTTAACGGCGACCGTATATTCCCGGACTTCGCCGTTAATAATTGCGGTTACGGTGTTCAACGGCGTCGGGGGCGCATCGGCAATGGTTTCGTGATAGCGGTCATTGATGAACACATCGATACGGCCCACGTGTTGGTTCGGATACGCCGAGGCGCCCGTGACCTGGGCGGTGACGATCCCGCTGACCGTATCATGTGGCGCAAGTCCGCTGATTTCAACATGAGGTGGTTGCGCGTAAGGCTGCGTCAGGGGGTCGCCCAGCACGACGCCCTGGTAGGGGTTCTGGACTGACATATACATGGACTCGGCAAGGTTGAAGCCGCGCGCATACCAGTAATACAGTCGCGCCTGGGGAAACTTTTCGGTGAACACGCACGGTTCGACCAGCGTCCCGTATGACCCGGAAGCGCCGGCATCCATCCATTCAATGATCGACATCTGCTGATTGTCCGGCGCATCGGCTATATCGAACAGGAAGCCGCCGAAGGACGTGAGGTGCTCGGCGATGGCGCCCGGCATCAGGTTGACCGGCGCGAGCGTGTTGATGAAGCGTAGTCCGACGCTGAAGCCCATGGTATTCGTGGTCAGCCCTGTCGGGATGCTATTGGCGACAAAGTATTCCGTGATCGGCGTAAGCGGCGTGTCGATGAAGCGGAACAGGAACGAGGCATCATCAAATTGTATCCAGCGCACGCGTCGCGTGCGATCCGTGTTATGCATGAAGTAGACGTTGCCTGCGGGCGCAAGATAGTCGACGCCCTCACTGCGGTCGGCCGCGGCACGCACGAGATCCGGCAGGCTCGCGGTAAGCATTGTGCTGGGATAAAGGGTGTCTTCCCCCGTGGTCTGACGTTCGAAAGCCTGTTCCGCTTCGTAGTATGGGTGGTCGCTGTTCAACGCGATCTCGCACCCGGATTGGAACGCGTCCGGCGAGCTCTTGAAGCCGTAGAACATGGAGGAGGTCACGCTGCTATGGCGGCGATCGCTGAACGGTGGAAGATACACACGGTGCGGGATGTCACGCGAGAAGACGATGTAATCGATCTGATTGCTTAAGCCGGCATCGACAATGTAAGTGAGAATCGGGTTGCGCACATCATTGCTGAATGCCGCGGTGGTCATGTTGTTGGTGACCGGCACATTGATGGCAAAGACATTGGCGGGCGGGATGCCGCGCCGTTCGCGGTAGTAGTTGCCAATCGCCATGGATTCCGCGCTGGCCGCGTTGACGACCACCAGCACGTTCTGCGGGCCGCCGCCGGCGCGAAGGCCGGGCGGCGCCATGCATACCATTAGGCAAAGTAGGGCGGCTAAAAAGCGGGGGGACATATGCACTCCTCACCGGTAAATGTACGCGCGAACACCGGATCGGTAAATCCGTATTTCCAAGCGAATGATGCATGCTTGACCCGACCTGCGGCGATCATTAGAGTGACAGACAGAAATCGCGATTCGATATCTCGAAACCAGGAGAGGAAGCAGCATATGGCAGGCGATGCGGAAGCCGTTGAGCAGGAAGCGACAGCCGAGGAGAAGCCTCGCTCCCCTTATGCGTTGTTGGTCGAATTGGAAGGAGCCGCGGTGAATGCACGGCGCGCGCAATACGAAGCGCTGCGTAGTCTTCTCGCCGAACATAAAGTGGACGTGAAGCGGGAACACTTTTCGCGTTTCTGTCTCGGCGTTTCACCGGCGACCTACCTGCCGGCGTTGATCGAAGCGCTTGGGGGAAAAAAACAAATTCCCGATTCGTTACCTGCGGATGTGAAGAGCGGGGTGACGATGTTCCTCTCCTCGCCGGATGCGACACTGAATCCCGCCGCGGAAGGGCTCCTGAACGCCGCCCATGAACGGCACATGGATGTGGCCTTGTTGTCCTCGGAAAAGGCAACGGTTGTGCAGTCGCTCGTGGGACGTTGGGGTGGAAACCATGGCCGTACCAAGGTGTTTACGTTCGAGCCCGGATCCAAGACGTACCCGCGCGCAGATGCGTGGCTGAAGGTGGCCAAGGGGCTTTCCCGTACGCCAAGTCAATGCATCGTCCTCGCCGGCAGCAGTTACTCCGTGAAGACCGCCTTGTCGGCCGGAATGCGCTGTGTCGCCGTACCGGACGAGTTCACCGCCCATCAAGACTACAGCGGGGCGGATGCCGTGCTCGAAACCGCCGAGGATCACGACCCGCGGGTCTTGCTGGATCTGATCGCGCCCCTGAAGCCCTTCATTTAGGAAGTCGGCCCCCGCCCGCCATGAGCGATAAGCCCGACCAGAATCCCATCGACCGACTGGTCGAAATCATGCGCTGCCTGCGCGCGCCCGACGGCTGTCCATGGGACCGGGAACAAACGCTTGAATCGCTCAAGAAAAATCTCGTTGAGGAAACCTACGAGGTCATTGACGCCATCGACGGCGGCGATCGCGCGACGTTACGGGAAGAGTTGGGGGACCTCTTGTTGCAGATCGTGTTTCAGTCTCAGATTTGTGCCGAGGAGGGTCATTTTGACTTTCAGGACGTGGCACAGGCGATCACTGACAAGCTGGTGCGACGGCACCCCCATGTCTTTGGCGACGTGAAGGTCGCAGACGCCGATGAAGTGTTGAAGAATTGGGAACAGATCAAGCGCGTGGAGAAAGGGGAGACGCCCCGTTCCGCAGTGGCCGGTGTGCCGCGCCATCTCCCGGCGCTTCACAAGGCGCAACAGGTGCAGAGCCGCGCGGCGCGTGTGGGGTTCGATTGGAAAGAAACCGCCGACGTCCTCGCAAAGATCGAGGAGGAGCTGCGGGAGATTCGCATGGCGATGGCGGAGGAAAGCGCCGAGCGGGTACGCGACGAGATTGGGGACCTGCTATTCGCCGTGGTCAATCTGACCCGGTTTCTTGGACACGAGGCGGAGGAAGTCTTGAACCTGACCGTGAATCGATTCACGCGGCGCTTTCAGTACATCGAGGAGAAGGTGCACGGGGCGGGTCGTAAATTGACGGACTGCTCACTGGACGAACTGGAAGACCTCTGGCAGGAAGCGAAGGGGAAGGAGTGAT
>SKZA01000043.1 GCA_007127595.1 Kiritimatiellia bacterium | reverse complement strand
CTGTCCCGTCACGAATCCGGGGAGTATCAGGTCGATATCCCGCTGATCATCAGCAATCACGAAACGTGCCGCCACATTGCCGACCGGTTCGGTATTCCGTTTCATCATATGCCCGTCTCGCCGGAAACGAAGGCGGAACGGGAGGCCGAGCAACTGCGCCTTTTGGAGGAGCATGCGGTGGATTTCATCGTACTGGCGCGGTACATGCAGATCCTCACGCCGCAACTCGTGGACCGCTATGTCCAGCGCATCATCAATATCCATCATTCGTTTCTGCCCGCCTTTCCCGGCGCGCGGCCGTATCATTCGGCGTACGCGCGCGGCGTGAAGATCATTGGTGCGACGAGCCATTACGTAACCGCCGAACTCGACGCCGGACCGATCATCGAACAGGACATCATTCGCGTTTCACACAAGGAAACGATCGAGGACTTCATCCGGCGGGGTCGCGACCTGGAGAAGACCGTTCTTGCCCGGGCCATCTGGCTGCATCTGCGTCGCCAGATTCTGGTGTACAACAACAAGACCGTGCTGTTTGCCTGATCGCGTCCGCGCTCGGCCAAAAAGCGAATAGTGACTTGAACTTATCCTGCCTTGTAGAAACCATCGCGTGATCATCTCGCCCGGACGTGGAAGCGCGTCCACTCCATCAGGTCGGCGCAATTAATCGGCTTGGAGCGGCCCCGCTTTCGGGGCCGGGAGGGAACACAGGAGCAAGGTTTCTACATGGCAAACTTATCCCAAAACTCGGCTCGGCAGGAGCCTCGCCCTCCACGTGCCCTGCAATGCCTTTGAAGTTCTTCTGGAGGGCGACGCTCCGCGGAGCCGAGTTCGGGTTTTTTGGATAGGTTCTTATCGGAACGCCACTCTCTGAAAGCGGTGGCAGGGTGCTGGAGGGACGACCTCCGTGTCGTCCCTGAACGGTCATGAATATATGGCGGCTACTTCCACGGCACTACATGAACGCACTGCTCGTGTCGCGGCAAGATTCGCTGGATACGCTCCTTTGCTCCGGGTATACTGTGCGTGGCGGGACCGTCCCCCCCGCGGAAAACATGGATAGCTCCGAGAATATATGCCTCGACTTGTGCAAGCAGATCGTGGAAGCGCTCAGGATGCCCGTGCTCGTCTTGGGCCGGGACCAATGCGTGTTGTACGCGAATCATGCAAGCAAGGAATTGGCCGACAAGGAAGTTGTCGGGACGCATTTCGAGGACTTGGTCGGGCGGCTCGGCTTGGAATCGATCGGCGCGGAATCATTGCTCCCGGCGGAATGGTGGACGGATGATGCGTCGAGCAGTACGTGGCAGGATGTCGATGATATCCCGCACGTGGCCGGGCGCGCAGTATCTCGGATACGGCGCCGCCTTGTCCTTGGCGAAGGCGATGACCGTTATGCGCTGTTGACGATCGAGTTGGCCACGCCTTGGGAGCAGCGCTATCTTGATACGGTCAAGTCGCAGGACGGACTCGCGCACGCGTTGGTCGCCGCCGAAGAGCGTTTCAATGTCTTATTCCGGGAGTCGTCCGATCCCGTGCTTATTCTGGGTCCTGAGGGGGAGATCCTCTCTGCGAATGCCGGCTTTGAGCGTTACACGGGCCTGTCGGCGGAGCACTGGTTTCATGATCATCAAGGATGGTCGGAATGCGTGCATCCGGACGATGTCCCCATGCTCAAGGATGCGTTTGCGCGTTGCGTGAGCGGAGGGGAAGGCGCGCTGGTGGAATTGCGCCTGTTGAATGGGGAAGGCTTTTATCAATGGTTCGAGCTTAGTCTGAGCCCGCTGCATGACGAAGCGGGCAATGTGCCGGGCATGGTGGTCGTAGCCCGCAACATCAATCGGCGTAAGGAACTCGAATTTCAACTGCGCGAAAAGGCGCAATCGATGCAGAAACGGCATCAGCGCGCACAGTTGCTGATCGCCAAGTTGAAGCACTTCTTCAGCCGCATCAGTTCCTTGCCTTCCGACATTGACGGTTACCTCAGCGGCGTATGCGCGGCATTGAACGACATGTACCGTCCTCACGCCGTATCCGTACATGTGGTGTACGGGGAGGAGAAGATGTACGTAGAGGGCGGAGCCGCGCTCCAGAAGGACGCATTCCGCGTGCCGGAAACGTTATCGCAAGCCGTGCAGGAATCGGGGTTGCCTCTCTACTGCAATACCTTGAACCTGACGGACCCCTACCGGAATGATCGACTGGTGAGGGAAGTGGGGTACATCACGTTTCTGGGGGCTCCTTTGCGTGACTCGACGGGACGCGTACGGGGCATCCTGTCGATCCTCGACCGCGACAAGCAGTATTTCGACAACGTGGACGTGGAGCTCATTACCGTGGCCGCCCTGCATATTGCCGCCCGCCTTCGCGCGGAGGAACAGGAAGTCGTAAATCGCGAATTGGCCGATCATTTGCGGCAGGCGCAAAAGATGGAGGCGGTGGGCATGTTGGCCGGCGGCATTGCGCACGACTTCAATAATATCCTGAGCGGCATTCTCGGGTTTTCCTCGTATCTGTTATCGAAGGTGGATGAGTCGTCAACGGTCCATCGCGACCTTAAACTGATTGAGCAATCCGCCGTGCGCGCATCCGAGCTGACGCGTCAATTGCTGGCCTTTGCGCGGCGCAAGCACTTCGCGAAAGAAGCCGTTTCCATGAACACGGTAATTGGGGAGGTGTTGGGCTTGATCCGCCGTTCCATTCCCAAGCATATTGCGGTGGAGGATAGCCTGGAGGAAGACTTGCCGCTTATCCTTGGTGATCCCGGACAACTGAACCAGGTCGTCATGAACCTCTGTCTCAATGCGTCGGATGCCATGCGCGATCAGGAGGAGGGCCGGTTGCGGGTTTCGACCGAGCACCGGTCGCTCACGCCGCGCGAACGGATCATTCTCGCGGAGGACACGGATGACGAGTTTGTTTGTGTGAGCGTATCGGACACGGGCATCGGGATGTCGGAAGAATTGCAGGAGCATATTTACGAGCCGTTCTACACCACCAAGTCCGATGCAGGCGGCACCGGTTTGGGTTTATCCATCGTGTACGGCATCATCTCAAATCATGGCGGGCACATCATCGTGGACAGTGAGGAGGGGCATGGCGCCGACTTCACCATGTATCTCCCGGTATATCAGGGCCGTGCGCGGGACGAAGCCGATGGCGATGTGGAAGTGCTGACCGGAAATGAAACCGTATTGGTGATCGATGACGAACCGATTGTGCGTCAGATGGTGACCGAAGTCCTGAAAGGCAACGGGTACAAGGTCATTGCCGCAGAGTCCGGGATGGAGGCCGTTCATTATCTCGACGAACTGCGCGGGCGCGTCGACCTGGTGCTCTTGGACATGATTATGCCTGAAATGGATGGGGAGGCGACATTCAAGGCGTTGCGGCGGATCGACCCCGACATTCCGATCCTGCTCACGAGCGGCTATGTGCAGGAGGACAAGGGCGAGCGGCTCATCAAGGCGGGCGCATTGGGCATGGTCTATAAGCCCTACAAAAGCGATGTCTTGTTAAGGCGCGTCCGCCATGCGCTGAATGGTCGCCCAAGCCCCGCGAAGTAAGGGGGGCGCTGGTGCGCAATCCATTTGGTGCGGAGAAGCAAGAACGGCGAGGGGACGATTGGGTACCCGCTCCGTTGCGTTTCGCTGTGATATGATTAACTCCCCAACCCCTGCGCGGTGCGCGCCAGTTGGTTCAGGACCCCTTCCGTGGCTTTCCGAGCCGCTTCGTCTTTCAGCGACCCATCGTCCGCAAACGCTTCGTGCGCCTTTGCGAGCGCGAATTGGCTGGGAACGATAAAGGCGGTGAGATTCTGCAGGATGGCGCGTAAGTGATTCAGCGCGCGAATGCCGCCCAACCCGCCGGGCGACGCGCTCAAGAGCGCAACCGGCTTTTCGAACCAGACCTTGCCCGGGTCATTGTCCCCGCCGGAGCGCGAGGTCCAATCAACCGTATTCTTCAACACCGCACTGACCGAGGCGTTGTACTCCGGCGAAGAGATCAATACCGCATCGTGCTCATGAATGAGCTGCTTCAATTTCACGGCATTCGCGGGTACCCCTTTCGCTTCTTCCAAATCGCCATCGTAAAGGGGCAGGGCATAATCGCGCAAGTCGGCGACCGTGACCGAGTGTCCTCCCGTCTCCGCGAGTTTTGCCGCCGCCCGGATCAGTTTCTTGTTGAATGAGCCTTCGCGCGTGCTGCCTGCGAAGGCGAGTAAACGAATCGTTTTCATCAGTCGTCGCTCCTTCCAAATGCGTGAAAATATGAAGATATGTCGATGGGAAGAGGACATCCTAACGCAGATTTCCGCCGCAATGAACAGTTGCATGCGCCAGAAAGGTCTCAAAGGCTCAACGCCTCCCGCCCTGCCTCAACTTTGTCGCGTCATTATCCTTGATTAACAAAAGTGTATGACTTTGCGGTTCACTTTGATCCTTCATGGAAAAAGAAGATTTTTTAATCCACTGATTGCGAGTGAAATGCGTGGATTTCGTTCTGTTTGGCCTCCTCTTGGAACGAACCCTGCTTAAATCCTGCGGAGGTAAAAGGTTTTACCTGATTCTAACACGGTCTTGGCCGTTTCAAAATTTTGGACGGGCATGCTGTGTGGCGTGAGATGGGCGAGGAGGTATGTCGATTAAGAACACAGAGAAGCAGTATCGGTTTCCAATCGTTGGAAGCGCCCGGACAGGGTTTTTCCAATCGTTGGAACTTTTTGGGCGATTTTTTCCAATCATTGGAAAAAAAATCCGTGATTTTTCCAATCGTTGGAACTTTTTTTGCCCGATTTTCCAATCGTTGGAAAAGGGTGGGGTCGCTATTGGCGTCGCGATATTGATCTTGAGCGCCCTGGGTGCGCATGGACAGGGGGCGGAGAGCTTTGATAATCATACGGCTCCCGGTAATGCCTATGCGTCGGGTACGTATACTGGAGATGGCGGTGTCAGTTGGTCATACTCCGGTGCGCGTAATCCGAGCGCGGCTTATGAGATTGACGGCAAGTCCATTGGATTTGGAACAACTTCACACAATCCCCGGCATGTCAAAGCTACGGTGAGCGGAGGCGTTGGAGCGGTCACTTATAAGACTCGTTCGTACTTTACGGGGGGAGGTGCCTCTGATCGGACCATCCAGCTTTGGGTGGATGGAAACTTGGAAGAATCATTCACGCTGCCGGCGATGGGGACGATCTATACCCGTACCGTCTCCGGAATTGATGCTGCGGGGACGGTGGAAATTGAATTCCGAGCCACGGGGAGCCGCCAAATCGTACTCGATACCGTTTCCTGGACGGGCTATGTGCCCGCCACCGACCTGCCGCCAAGCTTGG
>SKZA01000108.1 GCA_007127595.1 Kiritimatiellia bacterium | reverse complement strand
GGTGGGCTTCCGTCATCGCCGGATTCGTGACCCCGGCCATCCTGCTGGCTCTCTATTTTATGCCCGCGACCAACCGTGTCTATCGCACGCGCGCTACCTTCCACTGGGATACGGTGCTGTTGTTGCGCCTGATCAGGTTCGGCTCGTCATCCGGCGTCCACCTTGCGCTCGATGTGGCGTCATTTGCGATCTTTGTTCTTCTGACGGGCCGGATGGGGGCCGTCGCCCTCGCGGCAAGCAATATCGCCTTGAGCATCAATATGCTTACCTTCCTGCCAATGATCGGCATCAGCATTGCCGCCGCCACGGTGGTGGGGCAATACCAGGGACGTCGCGAATCCCATCATGCCGAAACAGCGTCGTGGACCTCGCTGAAGATCGGAGTCGTTTACATGGGCGCAATCGGCCTCACGTATATCCTGTTCCCGACGTTCTATCTTTCCTTCTTCACCGCGCGCGCTGGGGACGGGTTGACGCTGGAAGAAATCTATCCCGTCGGACGCATTCTCATGCTGATCATGGCCCTTTGGGGCCTCGTGGATTCAGCGAACTTAGTCCTGTCCGGCGCGTTGAAGGGGGCGGGGGACACGCGTTTCGTGATGTTGTTCTCCCTGGCGATGGCGTGGGGCATGCTGGTTCCCGGACAACTGATCCTCGTGTACGTGTTTGACCAGGGCGTGGTCGTGGCCTGGACCTGGACCGCAATCTATATCCTGTTGATGGCGATCGGGTTTACCTGGCGCTTTCGCAGCGGTGTGTGGAAGTCCATCGATGTCCTGGGTATTGAACGACCGATTCAGCCTGATCGCCCCGGCGCGGAAGCGTTGGTGGTCGATTGATCCGCCTGCGCCTTCAGAATGGATAAGGCACACTCTTTGGCCTTCCACGCGATACTGATGGTCAACGTCATCGGCAGCAGGATCAGCGCGAGCATCCAGTGCACATGCGGCAAATAACGCATATTCTGCAGGATATGTGTGATGGCCATACCATGTACAATGTTCATGGCTAAGGCGTAGACCACATAGCCCGATAAGGGCACAAGGATAATGGCCAGCACGGACCAACGGCACAAACGCGCCTCAATAAGGAATACGCGGTCGCGCATGGCCCCGGCGACTTCCTCCGCAAGCCTGTTCACGATCCAAAGCAGCCAGGTGATGGCCAACATTAACGCCAGCAGATTGATTGCAAAATGGTCTTGAAATGGAAGGCGCATCCACCAGTAGATGAACGGTGAGAAATAGATGAGAAGGAGTGTCAGTACGAAGGCCAGCCGGAGATAGCGACTCCATGCCGGGCTCAGCGGCCTGACGCGGTACAGCGCCATCAGCCCCCAAAAAAAGAGCAACGTTGAAATGACATAGGTCGGCAAGCGTATAAAGCGGTTAATGGCGAGATCGAGCATTCCCGTGAACAAGAGCAAACCGATGGGAATGCTCCACAAGACACGTGAAAACCCTCGCATCAAAGCCAGCAGATCGCTCGACGCGAACGCGCCGTTCGCGTGGGTGATATTCTCCATTTCCGGATTCATTCGCGCATTATGGTCGGGGTCTCCATGGATTGCAAGCGACCTGCCGAAGCCGTCATTCTGCTTGTGCCGTTCCCGCCGCGAAGGGTATGATACGATCTTGGTATGTAGGAGTCCGCATTTATGTCGAGTACATTTGGCACACTATTCCGCGTGCATTCGTTTGGCGAATCGCACTGTTATGGCGTTGGCGCCGTCGTAGACGGATGTCCACCGCGCCTTGCCTTGACAGAAGGGGATATTCAACCGCAACTCACGAGGCGGCGTCCGGGACAGAGCGCGATTTCCACCCCGCGCAAGGAAGAAGATCAAGTCATGATTCTCTCCGGCACGGAACATGGCCTCACGCTGGGCACGCCGATCGGATTGCTGGTACGCAACAAGGATCAGCGGCCCGGCGATTATAAAGATATGAGCAATATCCCGCGCCCCTCGCACGCGGATTATTCCTACCAGATGAAGTACGGCATTCGCGCATCCAGCGGGGGCGGCCGTTCCAGTGCGCGGGAAACCATCGGACGCGTTGCCGCGGGCGCGATTGCAGAGAAGTATCTGCGGGAAACGTATGGTGTTGATATCGTCGCATGGGTCAGCGGGGTCGGCCCCCATACCGCGCGCGATCTATCGACGGAACCGTTAACGCGGTCGCAGGTGGATGAAACGATCATTCGCTGCCCGGACGTGGAGATCGCGGCGCGCATGGAAGAGGAAATCATGGCCGCCCGCGCATCCGGCGACTCCATGGGCGGCGTCGTCACTTGTGTCTGTCGGGGCGCGCCCGCCGGATGGGGCGAACCCGTATTTGATAAGATGGAGGCGATGCTTGCGCACGCCATGCTGTCGCTCCCCGCTACCAAAGGATTCGAAATCGGTTCCGGATTCACCGGCACGACGATGAAGGGATCGCAACACAACGATCCGTTTGTTCGAAAAGACAAAGGTATCGGAACATCCACAAACTATAGCGGCGGAATCCAAGGGGGAATTACGAATGGCGAACCCATTGTCTTTCGGGTGGCGTTCAAGCCCCCGGCCACCATCAGCAAACTGCAGAAGACGGTCGATTTCGAGGGCAATGACGCGGAGTTGGAAGCGGCCGGCCGGCACGACCCCTGCGTGGTGAACCGGGCGGTACCGATCGTCGAGTCAATGGCGGCCCTGGTACTTGCCGATCTCGCGCTCCGCCAACGCGCACGCACGCTTCCGTAACGCCCGGCGCCTGTGCATGCGCCTCAATCCCCGAGAGCTTGCGAGCGCATAACCCATCGCCCCCCACGGCCTTGTGCCGTGGGAGCGGAAAGTCTGGAAGAAGAGGGGAGATCGCTCCTTTGCATCAAGGCTGAATAGTAACGAAGGGCCCGACTGTTTTACATTGCGGCTCCCGTATCTTAGGATATGCTCAACATAAATGCAGAAACGGACGGAAAAGGACACGTATAATGTCAGGATGGTGGAAACGATTTCTTAAATGGCGCAGGGAGCGTACAGATGCAACCGGCGAACAGTCTTACATCGATGTGACCCCTGAAAAGGAGCAAACTATGGCATCTCAGGAAGAACCCAAACGCAAGGGATGGCTGACGAAATGGCGCGGTGGGGCCAAGCGAGAACAGCAGCTAACGGCCCTGCAACAGGGATTCAGTGAACTGGTGGACTTGACCCGCTCGATCCGTGAGCACATGGATCAACAGGCCCGCACGCAAGAGACGTTACTGGAAATGATGAAGCACATTCCGGGGGCGGTCGAAGGACTAAAGAGTGTTGGCAAAGCCACGGAACAGCAGACAGAGACCTTGTCCCTGTTGAAGCAGCAACTGGAAGCCGCCGCCCGTAACGAAGGGCATCTGGTCGAAAGCATGCGCAGTTTCAACAAGACACTGGCCCTCATGGATGAGATGAGCAAGCGCACGTCGCAAACCGTATCGTCCATTGCGGATCAGACGAAGGATTCGGAGGACTTGCTGCGGAATATCCTCGAACGTTCCGAACGGCGGCTTGTGTATATGATCGTAACGCTCATGGTCGTCACCTTGACAGTGCTTGGCGTAGGGCTTTACTTCGGGCTGGGCGGTCGTCCCCACAGCGTCATGATCGAACCTGCCGAACCGCTTGTGATCGAAGAACCCTTCGAGCACAAGAAGAGCATCACCGACCTTGGCGAAGAGCCTGAGATAATCCCGCCGGCCATTGTGGAGGAGGAAACGGAAGAGGAAGAAGTCACGGAACCGACGGTTGAGCCCGAGCCGGAGCCTGTGCCGGAGGAGGAACCCGACGTGGATCTGGAGCCGGAGGTGGATCCCGTGGAAACCGACGAAGAGGCGGAGCCGGTTGAGGTGGAAGTGGAAGCGGTTACGGAGGAAGAAGCCGCTGAGGCGCCCCAGGATCCGGACCATGCGCGGGACGAAGAGACGGAACCGGACGTATCAGAGGAGGCGCCCGACGAAGACGACGTAGAAGATGAAGACGACAACGCGTACGAAGCTGTCGAGGACGAGTCGGAAGAAGACCGGGCGGAGTCCGAATAATACATGCCGCGCACCCTCGGTATTGATTACGGAGAAAAACGCGTCGGATTAGCACTGAGCGATTCCACCGGCACCGTGGCGACGCCGTATCGCGTGCTGCAGGTCACGTCTCCCAAAGCGTTGCTGCAAGAGATTGCTGCCTGTGTGTCCGATCAAGAGATTGCCCGTATTGTGGTCGGTCTCCCGTTACGAATGGACGGCGCTCGCGGTCCGGCGGCGGACCGGGCACAGGCTTTCGCCGACCGCTTGAAAGAGGCGGTGGATGTTATGGTCACTACGTGGGACGAACGATTCAGCACCGTCACAGCGGAAAACGCCTTGATTGAGGGTGGAACCCGCCGGGGCAAACGCAGACACGTGGTGGACAAGCTTGCGGCCCAGATATTCCTTCAACATTATCTCGATGCGCAAGCGGGCCTGCCGCCCCTCGAACAAAACGAGGCATGACAAAACAACGATATCGTATGTCGGTGGCCTACGACGGATCGGCCTATTCCGGTTGGCAGGTTCAACCGCGACACACGACGGTTCAAGGTGAATTAGAACGAGTCCTTTGCGAATTATCGGGTGGCAAGGTACGCGTCGAATCGAGCGGCCGAACGGATAGCGGCGTTCATGCGCGCGAGCAGGTGGCCCATTTCGATCTGCCGAACGCTTCGTTCAAGCCGGACAAGCTACTGATCGGCATAAACGCATTGCTGCAACCGGATATTCGCGTGCTTACTATGCGACGCGCTTCCGCCGACTTCCATGCCCGTTTCAGCGCGAAAGGGAAGGAATATCGCTACTTCGTCAGTAACGAAAAGGTTCTGACGCCGTTCCATCGGCTCTACCGCACCTGGATACGGGAACCCTTGGACGTGGAAGCCATGCGAGAGGCCGCCACTATTCTTCAGGGGCGCCACGATTTTGCCGCTTTCGCCGCCAATCCGAATCGGGAACTGGAAGGGACTATACGTCATCTGTATCGCCTGGACGTCACCAAACGCGGCAAAGAAATTACCATTCGCGCGGTGGGGGACGGCTTTCTGTACAAGATGGTGCGCAGTCTGGCCGGCTTCCTCATTCGTGTGGGGCGCGAGGAAGTCGCGCCCGATACGGCACGCGCCATTCTGGACTCCAAAGTGCGTACGGCCCGCGTCCCTACCGCACCGCCCGAAGGGTTGTTTCTGTGGAAGGTGTACTATTGCAAGCCGTCACCTTGAGGGGGCTGTGGAACAGGGTAAGCACAACGTGTTTTCCTTTTTTGAGCGCGACCGCCTGATGATTTAGGGTGAACGGTTCCCGCTCAACCT
>SKZA01000174.1 GCA_007127595.1 Kiritimatiellia bacterium | reverse complement strand
TTATCCCGATCCGCTGCGCGTTGCGGTGGTCGGCGATTCCATCACACACGGGGCGGGTGTCACGTTCTACGATACCTACGGCGCGCGACTGGAGGCGCTCCTGAATTACAACCCCGACCAGCGCCCAGCCAAGGTACGCGTATGGGCGCAGGGCGGAGACTCGACACACACCCAACTGCGTTACCTGGACGATATCATCCCATGGGAACCCCACCTGCTGATCCTGGGGATTTGTCTGAACGACACGGAAGATCCGCACCGCACGCGGGAATACAGAAGTTGGCGGCTCGAAGCGTTACCGCCGCCCCCCCCGGCCTGGCTGGCCCGCATCCTCCCTTATACGCGGGCCGGCTCCTGGATCTATCAGCAATACGCTACCTTCAAGTCGCAGCAGGGGTATCATCGATATTACGAGCGCCTCTACGACAAGGATTACAGCGGTTGGCGTGTGTTTGTCCGAGCGCTCCGTACCTTCAATGAAACATGCGAAGAACACGGGATCGCGTTTGTGCCCGTCATCTTCCCTACGTTCGACAACGTGGACCGTTATCCTTTCGAGTGGATTCATCAGCAGATCGGCGACGTGCTGCGCGAGGAAGGCATCGGGTACCTGGACCTGCTCGACACATTCAGGGGCCAGTCTCCGGTACGGCTTCAGGCGATCCCGAATGTAGACCCCCATCCAAGCGAAATCGGCCATCGCCTGGCGGCTGAAACCATTTTCCAGTTCCTTCTAGCGAATGAATTGATCGACGCCAGTTACCTGCCGATATACGCCAACGCCTCGCCCGAACGCATGTGGCGTTTGCTTGCCAACTTTCTTCACGACGTTACGGCGGTGGACACCGCCGATTACGAGAGCTTGATCGAAGACGATGACGCGCCGGAAACGGAATAGGATGAACAGGCGGGCGGGGACGGGCTGCAACCCCCTATGAGTACGGGTCGATACACAGCTCTATCGTTGCTTATCACGCTCTTGGCTTGGGCCGCGGTGACCTGGCCGTTGCCCCTCCATGTGCATACAGCCATCCCCAACTCCTCATCCAATCCGCATGGGCAACCGCCGCGCTACATGATTCCCGGCGACCACCTGCAACTGCTCTATCGCTTCTGGCTGCTGGGCGACGTCCTCACGGGGTATAGCTCCTGGGGCACGAATGTCTATGAGTTCAATCGCGATAACGACGATGAACGGCATCTGCCGGGTGCCTATTACCTCCCCTTTTCCCTCCTGTATGTCGTCGGGGCGAAATGGGGCGGCGCGCCGTTCGGATGGAATGTTACGGGCGTGATCTCGCTGTGGCTGACCTTCTTGTTCACTGTCCTGATCGCGCGCTTCTACACGAAGGACCCATGGCGCATCCTCATCTTCAGCGCATTGGCCATCTTGGTTCCCTATCGTTATCACGCCTTGCTGGGCGGTAGTCCCACAGGTTATGCCATGCTCTGGCCGCCGATGGTCATTTTCGGCTTGGAATGGGCGATCCGCGAACGGCGCATCGCGGGCGGCATCGTCGCCGGGCTCGCCCTGTTCTTAAATATCATATCGGACCTGCAACTGTTCTTCTTCACGTTCCTGCTGGCGGTCTCATGGGGCGCGATCCTTTTCACGATCCGCTGGCGTGCGGATCGGCAGCCCCTGTCCGCCGCCCTGCTGCAAGGGGTGCGCGCCCTCTGGCCGGTGGCGGTCGGCCTCGTGGCGGCCTATATCTACTCGCGCCATCTGGCGCGGTATATTGCCGGTTCCGAACACATGGCCGGCGGACGCTCCATGCGCGAGGTGGCGCTCTACTCCCCCACGCGACAGAATTTTCTTTCATGGGATGCCACGCTAAACCATCACGGCGTATATATCGGTTATGCTTGGATCTTCCTCACAGCGGCTGCGGCGATTTTTCTTGGCTGGCGCGCGTTTACGCGAAGCGTGTGGCGTCCATTCGTTACGGCCGTTGCATGGATCGCGGTGGTGTGCGGCCTATACGCCCTCGCCTTAGGCGCCAACGGACCGCGGGGCGGGGCGCTTTATGTCCTGGCCCGCGAGCTATTGCCCCCGCTTCAAATGATACGCCAACCCGCACGCTTTCTGACTTTGGCCCCCACACTGATTACGGTCATGCTGTGTGTGATCACCGCTCCGCTCTTCCAGCAACTGAAGAGACGAACCGGCATGATCCTGCTGGTCGTCTTTGCCGGGTTCATGACTTTCGAATACGCGCGCCACACCCAAGTGGAACTCTGCCTGCTCGACTCGAAACAGGGCGCCTACGCGGCGGTGAGCGCGGATCACGCCGCGCGCCATGACACCCCCGTCCGTGCCATGGCGCTGCCCATCTGGCCCGGAGATTCCCACTGGTCATCCCTGTATCAATATTACTCGACGCTGTATCGCATACGCATGCTGAACGGCTACAGCCCAGTGGTTGAACAGGACTACTACCGTGAAGTCTTCGAGCCGTTACGCGGCATGAACGCCGGCGTGATCAGTGATGAACAGCTCGACATGCTGCTTGCATGGAATATCCGCTATGTCCTGCTACATGAAGACGCGTTCCCGGAAGTCGTCAGCCCCTTCCCCGTTTCCCATACGCTCAACCGACTCGCAGAACATTCGCGCCTGGAATTTCTCGAACGCGACGATCGCGTATGGGCGTTTCGAATTCTGGACACAGCCGATCCACATGTCGCGCAAACCCTGTTGACGTGCGATGTTCGATTTCCATCCCGCCGGTACAACCCGGAACGGAACCCCCGGAACGCCGAAGCGCACGTGCGCGATGAAACCGCCATCGACGACGGATACGTAAGGCTGAACGAGGAACATCCATCCACCTATGTGGCGCGCACCAGTTTGGTGGGACAGAAGGAAGTGTTCTGGCTCATGCGCGTGCGCGGACACGGAGCACTCCTCGTAACAGCGCAGGGTGATGATGTGGATTGGGCCAGCGCCGAATACCCGGTGGAGTCGGACCGCTGGATCTGGCTCGCCGTAGCCGCGCGCGAGCTGCCGGCTTATTCCGTGGGTCATGTCCGCATCCAGTGGCTCTCCGGCGAAGTGGACATCGATTACGTGAGCCTCACGAGCATACGGGAGCCCTTCACGACGACCTCGATTCAACCCGCTTGCTTCTTCCGCGCCGGTCACACGGAGCCGGAATCCGGCGCGGTACTCTTCCACCCATCGCGCGACCCCATAGGCCGCGTCTTGTACGGCCCAAGGTTGCCGTTTGAAGCGGGTACGTATCGCGCGTCATTGGAGTTTGAAAGCGACGCGCCGACAGGCTCCCCTTTGGGCGCATGGGCCATCGAGCGGCCCGAGCATACGGTCTATCGCTCTGTTCCCGTTCTTGCTGGAGAACGAATCGCGACGCTGGACGTGGAACTGACCGACCATTTCCCAGTGGTCTACTCGTTCCATTTCGATTCGCACTATCCCGTCCGCGTCAAGAACGTCCGCGTCGAGCGCGTGGAGTAGACCTCAAGGAGCGGATTCAACCTCGACCGTGCCGACCTTGATCAGGTTGCGTCGCAAGGGTTCGATATGCGCGGGATAATCCGCTACGGGCAATCGTACTTCCGTGCGGCGATTCCATACACCCAGGCGCACGACGCCCGACTGCGGGGCGATATCTTCCGGAACTTCCAATAGAATGCCGAAAGAGTCTTCTTCGGCATAGTTAAACTGATCGGCACGAATATGAGCGGCCATCAACATCTCACCCGCCTCGCCGTAAATATGCAGGAAGACGTCATGCTCATCAAAATGGCGGATGGTACCCGGAAGTGACACACGAACATGGAATGCCTGTGTTTGGCCCGGAATAAGCGGATCGGGCCATGCCGCTTCGTGGACCTTGATGCGGCCGCCGAAACTCGTGTCGATACGCCGCCAATTGTCAGGAGGCGACTCATCGGGAAATCTGCGCAGCCAGGTAAGCGGCTCGTCGCCGGTCGCCTGAACAGCCAACGCTCGCACATCAGGTTTCAGATTCCATTCACCGATTATCGCGTCGCCCGACAACAAATCCACCCGCACCGTACACTGAAACGGGACAAACGACTTCTCGAAGCGGTAGTCGACCACATTCTCCCCGGGCAACAAGGCGAAGGTCTTTTCCGTTCCCAAAGATACGGAACGCCCCTGCTCGTCATGCAATTGAAGACGAATGACCGTGTTGGTCGTCAGGCCCACCGTCTGCAAGGTCAATCGATAGGGCCCTGCGGGCAATACCTCGTCCGACGGCCATAAGGGCATCGATTGATCTTGCCACGCACTTATAGGTTCGGATGCAAATGCTTCGCCGCGCCGATAGTGCATTCGTTCCGTCAACTCATCCAGCACGTTCCAGTCGATCGACTCGCCAAACGCGCGCCCATCCAAGGCCGGGTCGCCGGCGAACAGGCGAAAGACCTGTTCCTCTTCGTCCGTGGGCAGGAGGGTAAACCAAACCGGGCCCAGTTCGCTCCTCAAACGAAACCGATAATGGTAAATCCGGCGCTCGCTGCGACCGCCATCCTTCATGACCTTGCGCGCGCGGAGCTGATCCAAGGGCAGCACCGTCCAATCTTGCGCATCCAAGTGTCCTTCCACGCGCTGTCCGCCCACGCGCCCGTTGAATGTCGTCGGATAGATGCCGGATTGAATACCCAGTCGAAGTTGCTCCAATGGTTCATGGGTCACCAGGATCACGTCGAACGGTTGGGCTTCGGGGACCTTGAACATCCGGTCGTTGCGCGGCAGGACCGGCCCGTTCAATACGATCCAATCCGTAACGGGCGCGCCGAATGGAATAAAGGGCAACGGCGCCGTGCCCATCTCGCGCCAGACCGCCGCATCGGGTGCCAACAGGCTGAGCGGACGATTCCTGAAGTTGGACACATTATAGGGTTCCAACAGATAGTCCCGCACAATGGCCTCGTGTACAACCACTTCCCGCGCGCGACGCGGCCGGGTTTCCGGAAGCACTTCGTGCTGGATTTGCAGACGTGCCAACGTGCGAATATCCTCCCGTTTCCAGAAGTACGTCTCGGAAGGCGTCCGCACGCCCAATTCCACCAGCAATAGGAATGCCAGGCCGGCAAAAGCCCACTGCCCCGCCGCGCCCGACTTGGAAGTGCGCTCGCGTGTGAGCAAACCCGACAAGGCATACATCGCCGACAAGGCTATGGCCGGATAGATCCAGGAGAAATAGAAATGATGCAGGTTCAGTTTCGACTTCAACGAGACAGACAAGACGAGCCACGGGAAGATGAACAATGCAACCAGTGCGGCATCGCGGCGGTATTCCTCGCGCTCAGGACTCTTCGCATACTGTCGACGCCATGACCGAAACGCCAATACCAGACCGTAGAGAGCCGCAATCAGCCCAAGGACGCCCAACGCCCACAACACGGCCCCGATATTGTGGGACAGGGCAACCCAGGCGCGTTCCACATGCGGTAACTCAAGAAATTCGTCGGGCGCGCGATAATCCCGCGCATGCTCGATAACGCGCAACATGTCGCGCCAGGTCCTTTTCGTCGCCCACACGAACTGTGGCATGGCGATGACGACGCCGGCGATGAACGCCGCTCCGGATAACAGGCCCATCCCGACAAAACGCGCCACGCGCCGGGAACCGGCCAGACACAGCAGGCTCGCATAGGACGCGATGAACAGCGCGGCCAGACCTCCGTTATATTTTCCCGCAAAGGTCCACCCGGCCATCAGTCCCGCAGCGGCCAGCCACCGCCATTGATCCGTGCGTACATGTTGGGCGACGCATAATACCGTCAAGGCGAAGAACAGGTCGCAGGCGATATCGCCCGTGCCAAAATGGGACACGGTGATATTTACCGGCGACAGCGCCACCAACGCCATGGCCACCCACGCCGGCCAGAACCCAAACCGCAGGCGACCGGCGATCAAGCCGGTCAAGCCGACCACCACCACGCCATACAGCCACCGCAAGGTCATAGTCCAATAATAGAGATTCTCGGATGACGGCGGCGCGCGTTCGTCACCCAACCCTACGTATCCGGCAACCCCATGCGCCGCCGCGCGAATCGGCCGGATGATCCATTCATCGAAATGATTCAGGAAGAGAGGGTAACTATCATAGAAACGCAAGCCGGTGTACCAGACATACTTTCCTTCGAGATAGTTGCCCAGCGCCAGGACCTGTTTCGCGGCATCGGGATGATACGAAACGCCGTGCGGGATACCGCGATAAATGCCGGAACCGCGCAGCACCAGCGCGACAAGCAGCACCCCAAGCACCCACCCGATCCGCATCCATTTCTCGCGCGCGTCACTCATAGGCGTCGTCCCTGTCCGCTAGTAGTCCTCCTCCTCATCCCCGACATCGTGATCCACCAAATACTCGGCCACCGGCGGCCAGCGATCCGCAAAAAACTCATCCATATAAGCCAGACGATCCATCGCCCGCGTCCGCGTGGAATCGATGACCTCCGCCAGCGTCCGCCCCCGCGCGTAGCGCGCATCCCACTGGGCGTGATCCCATTCGATATACCCTTCCAAATGCCGCTCCACATCGTCAATCCGATCCAGGATCGATGCCTCGCTCCAGACGTCCTGCCGGAGTTGTACCCAGCGCTCGGCCATCCGTCGACGGTAGTCAGGATGATCGCGCCACAGACGCCATGTCAACCCGTTGGAATACCATTCATGCGCACGATGCGCAAAGGTCTTGTCGTAATCCCATGGCATCAGGAAGAAACGCTCGCCCTCACCCGGCGCGCGGGCCAGATACAAATTCACATTGATGCCGTCGCGATTCTCCGTCAGGTTCAGCAGCAAGTGCCAGTCGATGACGGCGTCCACGTCCACCGCGCGTTCAATCTGTTCAACGAAATGTTCCTGCTGCGCTAAGGTGATGACATCGACCAGTTCAATGTAAGGGGCCCAATGCGCGCCGGACGCACGGGGCGGAAGTTTCTGAGCCATGGCGGCGGGATTCGCGCGGTTGAAGTTATCGCCGCGGCCGACGAACTTGTAAAGAACCGGCGCCGTTTCATCCCCTGCCGTGCCCCGCTCCCAGCCCAATTTGTGACGGTCGATGCGCGTGCCGAATTCATAAATCCCCTGATAGTGGCCGTTGACGAACACTTCCGCCCACGAGATATCCGGCGCGTACCGTTGGGCGCCGGCCCCGGACATGGCCTTGAACAAATCGTAAGCGAGCTTGTTCCGCAGGAGCGCAATGTCAATGTAGCCGTTGGCCAGGTAGATATGCTTGGTTTCCGAATCGTTCAGGAACCGATGGGCATCTTCAAATCGGATGGAGAAAGACATCTTGCGGATGGCGTGATCATAGCCTTCCGGCCGATGATGCATCTGCCAAAAACTGGTGTTCCCCCGAAACTTGATGCCGCTGCGCTCGCCCTGAGCGGCGCGGTAGACTTGCGCGGTAAACGGGTCTTCCGCATATTTTTCAATGCGCGCATCGACGCGCCGCGATTTCTGCAACGGCTCGTTGACATGGATCATCAAGGCCGGTATGCGGGGCCGCGCGGGCATTACACGAAAATCCAACACGCGCTCGACCACGGTTTCCCCGTCATCTATCCGGGCGGTCAGGCTGACGCCGACCGGATCGTCGCCGTCGGGAAGGCGGACACGGCCCTTCGCGTCCACAATATCCGGGTGCGAAGACGTCCACGAAATGCGCGCGCCCGTATTCCGTAGCACGTCCAAATTCAGATCCTCGCGGATGTACAATGGCGCCGGATTCCCCCCCAACACCATGAACGGGGTCACGTAGGCGGCCACGGTCTCCGCCGATGACGCGGAACTCGCCGAAGACCATTTTTCATGGAGTTCCTCGCGCAGCGTGCGGAGGCGATACACCAGTTCCCGACGGCTGAACGGCGCCATCACATCGTTTTTCAGCAAAGGAGCTACCTCCTCGACCACTTCGTCAAAGATCTGCGCGACACGGTCCGGCGATAGCGGAATGTGCTCGCGAGGCGCGCCGCGGGGCGCGGGCATATCCGGATACGGGTCCTTGAACACAAACGGCCAATGCCCCGGATTGTCCGGCCCGTGCAGGAAGACCCGAGAGGCGTCGGGCGCCACGGCACGACGCGTATCGTCCTCAAAATAATAGATGCCTTCAAAACGCCCGTTGATGAAGACACGGCAAAGTCCGTTGCGCGTCGCCGGCACGTCCAGTGCGCGCGCCAGACGCGCATCGAGCAAGGGTACGATCCAACCGACATCTTCCGGCGGCTTGATTCGGAAGTAGTTCATGCCGTCGAGTGCGCCCCCTTCGGTTTCCAGCAGGAAGGCCTTGCGCGGCGAATGCCCGTACGCCACATCGCTCCCATCCAATGTCAGGCGACCGCGCGCGGCTTTGTCATTGAACAGGAAATCGACGGTTTTGTAATCCGCGCCCTGTTTGGTGCGGCGCCCGCTGATTTCGCTGCGGAAATGCGCGTGATTGAAGTGCCGCGCGTGACGTTTGCGCATCACAAAATGGATTTCGGGGATGTCGGCTGAGCGCGCACGACCGTGGAAGATGCGGGGATCAAAGTAATCGATATAGCGCAATCCTCGACGTATTCCGGAAGCGTAAGCTTCGGCACCGCGCCAAACCACATGGCGAACCGGCGCCAGGATGCGGATCGCGCTACGCCGGCTTTCGGCCATGCGCCGCACTTCCCTGGAACTCAGCGCGCGATTCCAGATCACCGTATCATCGACTACGGCATCCAACGGATCGCGCATGTCGTACCAACGCCGGGCGCCGATTTCGATGTTGTGATTAGGGAAGTCCACCTCCTCGAACGAACCCTCCGCCATGAGCTTTCCGTTCTCGTAAAGGCGCGCCGCCCCGTTCTCCGCATCCGCTACTGCCGCGATATGGACGAACTCATTCCAGCGGGTGAATGGATACGAGATCGATTCGGCGCCCGACCGCGAGGGGATGAAGAACGTCAGCTGTCCGTCCAACAACTTCAATCCGACCGAACGACCGGCGTGGTGCGTGAAAAGGATGTCCTGATATTCGGACGGCGGCCGCAGCTTGATCCGAATGGACAGGGTATGGTTCGAACCGATGTCATGCCATAGCCCCGGGGTGTGAATGGCGCTCCAGCGCGTGCCGGAAAAGGAGCGCCCCCAGCCGTTTCGTACGGGCGTTGCCTCCACCCGCGCACAGACCCCGTGACGGCGGGAGACCCAGTCGTAGGCGCCGCGCTCGTTGAAGGTCATCAGGAACGCCACGTCGTGGGAACGTCTCAGGTGACGGCTGACTTTGCGCTCCGCCGAGTCCACGCCTTCCTCCGGCCAGACAAAGAGGAAGGTATCGGACTGGTACGCCCCGATCAAGGCGACCACCGTCAACAGCAGCAATCCCGCCTTGACGCGCCGGCGGCTCATGTCATCGATTACCGCCCGACCGGTCGAGATAAACGTTGATCGAGGATATCGGGCCGGCGTCTCGCAGCCCGGTTTGCAGTGCGCCCACGTCCGTCTTCAGATCGGAAAAGGCCATCTGCAAACTGGTCACACCATCGCGGCTCGACGAACTTTCGAGGCGACTGTGGCCGACATGCTCCTTGAAGAGCGCGTTCATGCGATCCAAGGTCTCCGCGACCGCCTCGTCCGGCAGGGTCACAATTAACAAGCCGCTCCGTTTCAGCCATTTCCAGGCGCGGGCGCTGCGCGTGACCAGCAGGCTGACGATGGCGATGGCGTACAAGATCACAATGAAACGGAAATTGAAGGTGGCCGACGAGATGGACGCAGCGATCACCAGCATAATGAAGCCGATTTCTTCCGGTTCCTTGATGGGCGTGCGAAACCGGATAATGGAAAGGGCGCCAAGCAAACCCAGCGACAACGGCAGCGACAACTGTACCCCGATGAAGAGCGTCGTAATGGAGATGGCCAGCAAGGGGAAGGAACGATGCACCTGGCTACCCGTTCCGCGGCTTTCATAGAAATACCGGTACATACCCGAGGCCACATAGGCGGCCGCCAGCGCGGCAAGCAATGCAAGGAAGTACAGCATCGGATCCAATCGATTCTGCACATGCTGAAAGTCTTCCAATACCCGAAATGCACTGATCGTTTCCATGGGATCACAGTCCTCCGTTAAGTAATCTTTCCACACTGGTGCCGTATTTAGAGAAACTCTTCAAGCGGAAGCCCGCCTTACAAAGGGTATGGACCCACGGCAAATCATGTTGTCCCGCGTCCTTGAACTCGCAGACCACGAGATCGATTGCCGGCACATTCGCATTGGGGACCAGGTTACGATTCACACGGTCCACATGGATTGCGGTGTCCAGCGCCACCCGCGTATCCGTGCGCGGACAGTAAAATCGGCGACGCTCGTAGCGAATGCATACCACGGGGAGCAAGTCCAAAGGCAACACATCGTCGTTCCAATCGCGCACCTGCGAAGGAAGCGTCGCAAAGAAAGGATCATCCAGCGGCGCGCGATCCAGCGTGGAATAATCGAGCGTGAGGGAGGTGCGATGTTTGAAACGGCAACTGCCCAAGCGATGTTTACACTCGATGAACGCGGCTACCCGGTCGCTCGACGTGGCTTGGTCCGGCTGCGCGTACCATCGAACCCGAACCTTCTTCTTTAGATTGTCGCCCTCGATTTTATCCCGATAGGCCAGAAGGCGCGGCGAGTCATAGTAAATGCTGGCAATGCGCCCCACCGGAAACCGGGCGTCGGGCATGCAATAGTGGCGCACCAGGTCGAGGGCAAGCGGGGCCTTCATCGCAGGCGCAATAAACTTTCGTTCCTTGGATAGCGTGGCCATCGAACTCAAGAGGGGGGTTGTCTTAACCGGAGTCGTTACCTGCAAAATACAACAATTATTCTGACGTACTGTCAAGGCAGCTCAAACTCGCCGTCCCATATATAATAACGAAACACACGGTTATGTTCCTTTTGCTGATAGAAGCGGGCACGGCTGCTGTGATTCACCGTGAAATACGAATAGCGGACCTCGAATACAGGCTCCACATGCCCGCTTACGATGACCGGATAGATCTCCATCCCACGCTCCGTGCTGGTCAGCCAGAGAATCCGGCGGTCCTGCTCGCGCTGCAGCCGTTGTAGCACCGCCATATACGCCCGATGATCTTCAGGATCCGACCGTCTCCACAGCAAACGCCCATTGACGACCTCCCGCCCGCCCGCCAAAAGCAGCGGCGTGCCCCAGCGCGGATCGTCGGCCACAATCAGGTCATCCGGCTGAACCACGTCATCCAGTATCCGAACGATGGCGCCCAGTCCGCGATAGTCCCCGACGCGCATTGCGGATAGACTGACGGTTGCCCCGTGCAGGATCCCCGCCAGTACCACCACCGCCGCCAACCAGGAACGCTTATCCTTCCCGAACGGCCCGTTCTCCGTCAGGCGCAAGATGGCAAATGTCTGCGTCAACGCCAGAAAAGGGACAAGAAACATGACGTAACGCCGCAAGGCCCACGGATAGAGCGCCGCGATGCCTGGTGCGATGAGAAGAGCCAACAGGACTCCGCCCAACGCAAGGGTCACGGCCCGCAAAGCCAGTCGGGAACGGCTACGGTCCTTACCCAACCAGATCAAGCCCATGCCGGCCCACACGATGTTTCCGGCGCCTTGAAACGGAACGATGCGCATGAAGCCTTCGAGCACGGAACCCATGAGCGGAAGGTTGCCGAGCGTCCGAATCATCCATGGCCTTGTCCATTCGGTACTCATGCCCAAACCAGCCAGGATCATCACCGCACCCGCCAGGACTCCGGCCACACCCATCAAACGCATCGCCGACTCGCCCCAGCGTAGGGGTACAGAAAATCGCGCCAGCAATAACGCCCCTCCCGCACATGCCGCCAGGACCGGCAGGACCACGCGCAGGATCTGGTCCTTCTCCTCCAACCGCAGAATCGTCATTTCTGCAAATAGCAGGTTCCAGCCGACAGCCAAAATCAAGGCGGCGAAGCATCCGATCGCGCGACGCCCGCGCCCCGCCATTTGGCCGGCCGATTCCAGCGCCGAGGCGAAGAGCAGCATGAACCCCAACAAAACAGCAGCGTTCATATGATTGACCGTGGCGGCAAAACACACAAGAGCAGGCCCCCACGGATGAGTTGATTCATCGCGGACGGACTGGATATACAAGAGCACGCCCCCCAACAAAAGAAACAGATAGAGCATTTCCGAAGTCGGGATCGCCTGATGATACCACCATATCGCCGACAGCAGCATGCAACCGAGCCCGACCCAGCGTAGACGGGCGCCGAACCCCAACGCGCCAAACAGGGCCAAGGCCGGGAACAAGCCCCATATGGCCAGCAGTCCAGGCATCCGGTACAGCAAGTCCATTCCGCCCATGCGATGGAAGAGCGCCCCGCACATGGGGGTCAAGTGGAAGAAGTAGAGAGGCATGGAGCCGTCATCCATCCGTACCGGCGTGGCAGGGAACGCTTCATGATAGCGGCCGTCAATCCGCATGAAAAGGAGTCGTTCCTCATGCGATAGATGCGTGTACACTGTTTCGGGCCGGCCCCCAACACCGGCATCGCGGGAAATCGCCAGCGCGTTGTTCACGTAGATGCCCGGATCCCATCCGCCAGCAAGCCATTCGGAGCGGGGCGGCATCACGATCAGGACCAAGCCCGCCAACCATAAGGCCGCGAACCCCATGGCAGGAATGCGCAGGTTGAGACGATGCGGCACGTTGCGGCGGCAGAAGCGAATCAAACCGACGCCCAGCACGAGACACCACATCGCCCAATCCGCCGCGGGCGTCCATGAGTGGAAGGCGGCCAACATCAGGGCGGGCAGCAGGTTGAGGAGCAAGCCCCACACGACAATGCGTCCCATTTGACGCCAGAAATCGTCGTCATCCCCCGCACCTTTCCTCGGGGGCGGCGCCCACAACCAGCCGACCGACACCACACGCATGCATAAGAGGGCATAGCCTGCCACGCCCCCCGGCATCCCGTTGAAGACGTCGTTCATCGTCAAGAAGCCCGCTCGTCCCCCGGCTGAGCGCTCGGGGCGCATGAGTTCGATCGGCGCATCATCGACTCCAGGCGCCGCACGCGAAAGAGGGCTTCATCGGCGGAAACCCGGATGCGGTCGAGCATTTCCGCGACAATTCCGATAATGAAAAAGAAAACACCCATTGCCAGAAGAAATCCGCCCGTGAAACCCGCCCATTTATGAGGAGAGAAACCGCCCGTCGTCGCCCAAAACCAACCAAGAAAAATCAAGAGACTTAAGCCGACCGCGCTGAATGCCATCGCAATCTTGCTGAAGAAGCCGAGCGGTCGGTAGTCCCGGTAAGTCTTGAGAATAATGGAAGCGGTACGCCATCCATAATGGAACAGGTTATTGGCCACCCGGCTCTCGCCGTGCTCGCGTACGCCACGTACGCGCACGGGCACCTCCTTGATTCGCACACCCGAAAAGGCGAGCGTCAAGAAGACCTCATGTGTGTAGGTAAAATCGCCCAACAGAATAAGCCGGAGATAAGCTTCCTTGGCATAGGCGCGAAACCCGCACGAAACGTCATGAAACCGCTTCTTCACCATCGAGCTGACCCAACGCGCCATGAAATCATTGCCCCAACGCTTGGCCTTCGGCATTTCGGGTTCGAGCGACGGATCGATGAAACGTGAGGCCGTCACAAATTCCGCTTCTCCTTTCAGGATCGGCGCCACAACCGTACGAATATCTTCGGGATTGAACTGGCCGTCCGCATCGATGGTGACAACGATGTCCGCGTCAAGCTCCGTCGATTGTCGGAGGCCCGTACGAAACGCCGAACCGACCCCGCGACTGGTTTCATGTGTCAGAACGATCGCCCCGGCCTCACGCGCCAGTTCGGCGGTGCGATCGGTCGATCCGTCATTCACTACGACCACGGCCACTTCATCAACGCCCTCGATATCGCGCGGGATGGCGCGTATCACGGAGGCGATGGTCGTCTCTTCGTTCAAGGCGGGCAACTGCACCACAAGCTTCATGAAGCGACGCTTTCCTTCTTGAATTCGCTCGTCAGTTTCATACTCTCCATGCACGTACAGGAATCATGATCGTTGAGCAAGCGCATAGTGCGCCCGACACGCTCGAAACCTATACCGAACCGACATGGAACTGAATTTCGAACGCATTCTGGTAACCGGCGCCTCGGGTTTCATCGGACGCCATTTATGCCGGTACGTAACGGCGACCGGCCGCCGGGTCGTCGGCGTCAGCCGACAGCATCCGGACTTTCTGCCGCAGGACGTTTCGCCCATCAACGCAGACCTCTCCGACCCGCAAGCAGTGCGGGAATTGATCGAACGCGAAAAGCCCGAAGTGATTTTCCATCTGGCCAGTTGCGTGAAGGGCAGCCGCGATATCTCGCTGGTACGCCCGACGTTTGACGCGAATCTGGCGAGCACGGTTTACCTCATGGAGGCGGCGGCGCAACACGATTGCAAGCGCTTCATTGTGACCGGTTCGCTCGAAGAGCCGGACGAAGTGCGTGCGCCCCCCTCCTCCCCCTATGCCGCGGCCAAGGCGGCCGCGACCGCCTATGCGCGCATGTTCCATGCGCTGTATCAGTTCCCGGCTGTGATCGCGCGCGTTTTTATGGTCTATGGACCTGACCAAAAGGATCAGAACAAACTGATTCCCTACGTCATCAACTCGTTGCTCCGGGAAGAAACCCCGAAAATGAGTAGCGGCGTCCGTCCGGTGGACTGGATCTACGTCCAAGACGTGGTGGAAGGCCTCACGCAATTGGCGCAGGCCGACGCGGCAGCCGGACAAACGGTGGATATCGGGACGGGGCAACTCGCCACGGTGCGCGAGGTGGTCGAACGAATCGCCCGACTCATGGATGCCCGGGCGCCCCTGCATTTCGACGCGGCGGCGGATCGCCCGATGGAACAGGTGCGCGCCGCGGATGTCGCCGCAACGGAAGCCCTGACCGGGTGGCGGCCCCGGACCTCGCTAGACGAGGGGCTGCTGGCGACGATTGCCTGGCAGCGCGAGGCCGGTCCCACCGCAACTGCGAAATCTTCGTGATTGCATCCCGCCCATCCGAGGCTCCGGCCCCCGGGTCGTCACGGTTCCGGCGTGTCCTGTTCAATGTCCTCTTCGCAAGTTTCGGCTATGTGGCCATCCGCCTATTGATCGCGCCGGTCCGGATCAAACTGCTCACTTCCCTCCTCACAAAAGAGGATTACGGGCTGCTCACGTTGATCATGCTCACGGTATCGTTCATTACGCTCATCTCATCCCTCGGCAGTCTGGAATTTATGTTGCGCAAACTACCGGGCCGCGACGCCACCTACCAATTCAGAACCTTGCGCACCGTCGCCACGTATTTCGGGATTCTCGCCGGCGTTATCGGCGTGGTCGGCGTATGCATACTCGTGGCGTGGCAACCGGAAAAACTGGGATTGCGGACGACCGACCTGATCGCCGCCGCCCTGATCCTCGTGCTCACGGTGCACCTGATCCAATTGGTCTTCTTCCTCATGAGCCGCTCGCAATACGCTCAATCACGCCTATTGATGCTGCTCTATGCGGATGCGTGGTTCCTGCCCATTCTCGGCTTCATGTGGTTTATCGATCTCACCGTAAGCTTCATGCTCTGGTTGTGGGTGGCGTGGTTGGCATTGAGCGTCGTTGTCTCGCAGGTGTATGTCCGCACGCGGGAACTTTTGCGTTACGCGCCCTCGCGCGATTTGTTGCGCCAGATACTGACATTCGGCATTCCCCTCCTCCCCATGATCATGGGCGAATGGATATTCCAGGTACAGGACCGATACGTGCTGCTCGCCTTTACGGATCTCGAGGCCGTGGCCAATTTCACGCTGTGCTTCAATATCGCGTGGGTGGGCGTTGCGACAGGCACGTCCATGCTCGACTTGTTGATCACCGAGTTCTACAAGGCGCGCAATCGCGTCGCTTCAACGGATTTCAATGCGCTGGTCTCCAACGAATCGTTACGCAAATCGTTCACCATGTTGTTGCGCTACGGGCTCGTCCTCAGCGCGCCGATCGTATTGGCTCTGTGGTTTGCGGGACTGCCGATCATACTCCTGCTCAGCGATCCGAAATTCGCCGACGCGGCCTATATCATGCGGTGGGTGGCGCCGTTGCCGCTGCTCTATCTCATGGTCATCGTTACGGGCCGGACCTTGATGGCCGTGGATCGAGGCGGCGTGGTGGGTGTCGGGACCCTGTGTGCGGCCGGCCTGCACCTCGTTCTGGCACTTATACTGACCCCGCATCTGGCCGAGCGCGGTGTGGCGCTGGCGGGCTGTCTAGCGTATGGGGTGTTGGCGATCTATCTTGGCGGACGCGTCCGCTTCTTCCGCTGGATCAACTGGCCGGAACTGCGCCCCTATAGACTGATCGTTTTTATCGTCGTGTCCGCAGCAGGCTGGCACGTCGCCATGGCCGCGCTGGGCGACCGCCCGATCCCCGCCCTTCTGGCGGGCGGCCTGATCAGTCTGGCGGCGATGTTCGGTTTGGGACTGATTCGCAAATCCGACGTACTCCACATCAAGGAATCGATGCAGGCCCCGCCGGAACCGTAAGAGCCGATTCACCAGGAACCGTTTTCACGGGATTAACGTCGTTGCCAGATGCGTTCGCCGCCTACGCGACGCACGTAACCGCGTATCTTGGGCTCCATTTTTTCGCGGCCGCCGAACAACATGTCGACCTGCGATTCATACGCCGCAACGGCACGGCAACGGGCGTCGACATCTTCGTCGCTCAAGGGCACGATTTCCGCGCGCCACCGCCAGGGCCGCAGTCGATAAGACATCAATGCCAGGCGCTTGCCGCAATACGGATAGTCTTCGTAGTACTGAAGCGCCGATCCGAAGATCTCTTCCGCCGCGCGGCGAACCAGTTGATGATCGACATGACGGCCCACAGCCAATGGGGCCACGTACTGCCTGGCTTCAGGCAGCGCCTGAAAGGCCTCCGCCCATAGTCGCCCCGCGTCATCTTTCGGGTGCGGGGTATCAAAAAGGGATTCAAGTGTGGCATAAAGAGGTTCCCCGGTCTCTGGATGCCGGCGATACAGCGCGTCCGGCCAATTCCCGTATCTTCCCGTCACGCCCAGGATTTCACATGCGCGCTCGTCCTCCTTACGCCGCGCCGAGGCGTCGGGCGGCAGGCCCCACTGTGTGTGCAGGGATTCGGCGAGCGGCGATAAGTCAGCGGGCGGATCGCCCGCCGCCGCCGTATAGAGCAATACGGATTCGCCGCGTCTTCCGCGTGCGGCCATTTGGCCGCCGCACGACAGAACCGCATCATCCAAATGCGGCGATAGATAAATGACATCCAACATTGGGGTCGGTGATTAAGTTATAAGTTTACTGCATTCAAGTTCCACTTCGCGCATCAAATGCCGCAGCGCACGATCATGGCGGAGCGCTTCTTCCAGTGCCTTCAGTTGCATGCTGGCAGCCGCGCCACTTCCCATTTGCAAATGGCGCGCCGCCTCCCGCCGACTGCACCCACCAAATCGACATAGCACTCTTACCGCAATGGCTCGATTCCAACTGTTCCGACGACGCGCAATCAAATCCGCGCGTTCCAACCCAAGCACACGCTCAACGACTTCCATAATCGCGTCCGGCTCCAATCGCTGCACCAACCGTCTCAACGCCGCATCCTCGCGCTTGTATTGCGTCGCTGCAAGCACCTCATAGATACCCAGGACCTGCTCAAGGAAGTCCGCTGATCCGATTGCATGCGGAGAAGCCTTCAGTAGATCGCAGAAACTATTATCGTCCTC